>CBDULG010000086.1:0-10814 GCA_965367985.1 uncultured Rhodocyclaceae bacterium | reverse complement strand
CGGCACTTTGCCTGAGCGCGCTGCAGCTTCGCGGCGGCGGACGCATGTATGCCACCGCCCGCACCCCACGGGGCGCCGCCAGAGTCATGCCACACAACGCGGCGACCGAATCGCCGCGGGTCAAACAAGCACGTCGATGGAAAGGCAGGCTGGCCGATCTGGCTACTGGCGACGCAACCGTTCAACGTGCCCTCGACCGCGCACAACGCATCGTCGGCAAGCCGATTCCGCTGTTGATACTCGGCGAATCGGGCGTCGGCAAGGAGATGTTCGCCACCGCGTTCCATCACAGCGGCGGCCGCGCAGAAAATGCGTTCGTGGCGCTCAATTGCGCAGCGATACCAGAAAATCTGATCGAGTCCGAATTGTTCGGCTATGTCGGCGGCGCCTTTACCGGAGCGCGCAAGGAAGGCGCCGCGGGAAAAATTGTCCAGGCCGACAACGGCACCTTGTTCCTCGACGAGATCGGCGACATGCCGCTTAACCTGCAGGCCAGGCTCCTCCGCGTACTTCAAGAGCGCAGCGTGGTTCCGCTGGGCGGCTTGCAAGCGGTGCCGGTGAACGTGTCGCTGATCTGCGCCACCCACCGTCGACTGGTCGAAGCGGTGCGAGCAGGTCACTTTCGCGAAGATCTTTACTACCGCATCAACGGCCTTACGGTCACGCTGCCTCCGCTGCGCGAACGCAGCGACATCCTTGCCTTGGCGCAATCGATGCTCGACAACATCGGCAAGGGCCGGCGCCTGCAATTGAGCGCCGAGGTCAGCGCATTCTTTGAAAGCTACACCTGGCCGGGCAACCTGCGCCAGCTGCACAACGCATTGCGTGTTGCGGTGGCGCTGCTCGACGAAGAGGCGCACGAAATTTGCATGGCCTGCCTGCCCGAGGAATTACTCGACTCGGACTCGGGCACAACAGCTGCCACACCCGCAGGCGGCGCGCTGCGCGCCGGTGGCAATCTACGCGCGCTCACTCACTGTGCGATCGAACAGGCGCTGTCGGGCAACAACGGCAACATCTCTGCGACGGCGCGCGCGCTGGGCATCAGCCGCAACACCCTGTACCGCCGGCTTAGAGCACACAGAAAACCATGCTCGGCACACGATGGGCGTGAAACGCCGTAATTGAGTACGGGGCGCGAAATAGCCCCCGTACGCTGGCTATTTGGATCGCGCCCAATTACTCGACGTAGTGGCCAACGCCAATCATCGAATCATTCACCTTGCGCAGGTAGGAGCGCTTCTTCTCAACGGCGTTGGTCACCGGATTGCGCCAAACGTAGTCGACCGTTCCCTCGCCCTTGGCCTCGACCTGCGACACCATCTCCTTGACCAGTTCGCGTCCTTCGGCGTCGGTCAGATTCATCGCGTCGCTCCCGGTGAGATCCGGATTCATGCCAATGGCCTCATAGCGGCCGCTGTCCAGTCCGATCATGAACACGTACAGATCGTCTTTGACGAAATCGCCGTTGCGATCGTTGAAGGCCGCCGCGGCCTGCTCCGCGCCGGCTGATTCGGCATAGGCCACGGCCTTGTCGAGCATCGCCTTTGCATCGTCTTCAGTCGCACGCGGTGCGTAATAACCCACACCGATGACGTAGCCATCCACGCGGCGGACATAGGTAACCTTCGGCTCGACACGGTTCTTGGCGCGGTTCAGCCACATGTAGCGTACGGTGGCCTCGGGCGTCTCTCGTGTCGCGTCGATCATGTTGCGGATCAGGGCGTTGCCGGCCGCGTCGGTGGTGTCGAGCACGTTCATGCCGACCAGCACTTCGGGCGCTGCGCCGCTGGCGTGATACACGCCATCAGTGTCGATCGCGAAGACATACAAATCCTTGGCCTTGAACTCGCCGGCCTGGTTGTTGAAGGCGGCGAACGCGCGCTCAGCGCCATTGGCCTGCATGTACTCCACGGCGCGGTCGAACATGGCGCGTGCTTCGCGCGGCGTCGCATGATCTGCAGCCTGTACGCCGAGCGACAGGGCGGCAAGAAACGAGATCAATGCGAGAACACAACGTCGATAAATCTTCATCGGTATTTCCTGTGGTGAATGAGAACAGACCCTTGAACTCCGGCGCCGCCCGCCTCGTGGTGAAATAGGTTCGAGGCAGGGGCGCCGGCCGGGTCAATGAAAGCGACCGGGCGTGATCAGCTCTTATGGAGCTTGAACACCCACACGGAACCGCCCTGCTCAAGGAAGTTCACGCGCTGGGCCACTTCGCCGCCCCACAGTGGCACTGCACCGCCCCAACCGGAAGCGACGGCAATGTACTGTTCACCGTCCATCTCCCAGGTCACCGGTGGCGCAACCACGCCGGAGCCGGTCTGGAAGCTCCAGACCTCCTTTCCGGTCTTGGCATCGAGCGCCTTGAGGAATCCTTCCGGCGTGCCATAGAAGGTCAAGCCGCCGCGCGTGGTGAGCACACCGCCCCACAAGGGCGCGTAGTTGTTGTTCTCCCACACGATCTCGCCCGTCTTGGGATCGACGGCGCGCAGCGTGCCGATGTAATCCTCATGCAACGGTTTAATGGTGAAACCCGCGCCAAGGTAGGCCGCGCCCTTCTTGTACGAAACCGGCTCGTTCCAGATGTCCATGCCCCATTCATTGGCAGGCACGTAGAAGTAGCCGGTATCGGGATTGTAGGCAATCTGCTGCTGGTTCTTGCCGCCGAGGAAGGACGGCGCGGAGAACACCACCTCTCCCTTCTTGCCATCCGCACTTGCGGCCGGATCGCCCGGACGGCCCGCTTCGATCACCTCGGGGCGGCCGGTTTCCAGATCAAAACCCTTTGCCCAGGTGATCTGACGCACGAACGGGAACGCCTTGAGCAGCTTGCCATTGGTGCGGTCGAGCACAAAGAAGAAACCGTTGCGGTCCGCCTTGCCGCCGGCCTTGATGGTTTTGCCAGACTCATCGGTGTAGTCAAAGGGGACGAACTCATTCACGCCGTCGAAATCCCAGCCATCGTGCGGCGTCGTCTGAAAGTGCCAGACGATCTTTCCGGTTTCCGGATCCATCGCGACGGTTGAAGAGGAATACAGATTGTCCCCGGGACGCAGATGGCTGTTCCACGGTGACGGATTGCCGGTGCCAGCGAAGATCAGATTGGTTTCAGGATCATAGGTGGCGCCGGCCCAGGTGGCCGCGCCACCCGTCTTCCAAAGGTCGCCCGGCCAGGTCGCATTGAGCGTGCCCGTCATGCCATTTTCGACCTGGTTGCCCTCGGCATCGTAGGTATAGCCCATGTGACCCTCGACGACCGGTCGCACCCACTTGAGCTTGCCGGTCTTCGCATCGCGTGCTTCGATGCGGCCGACTACGCCGAACTCGCCGCCAGACACCCCGGTGATGACCATGCCCTTGACGATGATCGGCGCCGCCGTCATCGAATAGCCGGCTTTGTAGTCGTCGACCTTTTCACGCCACACCCGCTTGCCGGTTTCACGATTGAAGGCGAGCAACTGAGCGTCGAGCGTACCGAAGATGACCAGATCGTCGTAAAGCGCGGCGCCGCGGTTGACCACGTCGCAACACGGCATGATGCCGTCGGGCAAACGATGCTCGTATTTCCACAATTTCTTGCCTGTTCTTGCGTCGATGGCATAGAGACGGCTGTAGGACGCGGTGATGTACATCACCCCATCGTGGATCAGCGGCTGGGCTTCCTGGCCGCGCTGTTTTTCGCCACCGAACGACATCGACCAGGCCGGCACCAGATCCTTGACCGTCTCGAGATTGATCTGCTCGAGCGGGCTGAATCGCTGCGCCTGCGTGCCCATGCCGAAGGACACAACATCCCCCGTCGTGGTTGCATCGTTGACAATGTCCTCGTCGGTCACACCGGCGGCGTACGCCGATCCAACCATGCCGGTTGCTGCCACCACCGTCGCAACGGTCGCCGCGATCAACGTCCGCTTGAACGGATTGCGTTCTTGTCGCATCTCGAATCCTCCTTGATTGAGCCTGTGTATTTGTCAATGCCTGATCACCACGGCATTGTTACTTTGCCTTGGTTGAAGGTAACAGTGCAAGGGGCGTGCCACTGCGAAGCCCGCCGGTTCCGGCGACTACGCCGAGACTCCCACGCCCGGCGCATTCCGGGCCTAGACTGCCGATGCGCCGGTGTCTTCGAAAAAACGAAACGACACGACCGCACCGGCCACCCTGTGCGCCACATTGACTGGGTTGCCACAACTGCCCCTTTTCTTACCAGCTGCTCCAATCTGGGACATCCCGGCGGAACACTTCGATGTCTCCTTTGCCGCCGAACGGCGCAACCAGCAGGCCAGGCGGAACACAGGTGTCACTCGAGTTCGCTTGTCGGGCTGACAACACGGCTGGCACACCCCTTGCGTTCGATGCCGTAAAACCGCCAATGGAGACTGCAATGGGAACTTGGACACATGAAATCCGAGGCCGCGTGTACTCGGGTGGCCGCGCCGTCACTAACGGCGCGCTCGGTCGCGACGCGGCATGAGCGGCGATGCCCGCGCCCGTTCCCTGGGCAATCGCGTCTGCCAGCTCGCGACTGCCGTTGCCGCGGCCTGCCTGCTGGGCGGCGCATTGGTGTGGGTTCTGGCAACCCGTAGCGCGATCAGCGAAGAAGTCGAGGCCGCAACGCGTGTTGCCGAGCATTGGCTCATCGCTACATACGACGTTGACGCCAGCAAGGACGCACGGCTCGACATGCTGGCGGATGTCGGCCGCCTGCGCGCCAACCATCTGGAAGTGTTCGATGCGGATGGCCGGTTGCGCTATCGATCGCCGGACGCGACCTACAAGGCCGGGCGAGACGCGCCAGCGTGGTTCGCCGCGCTGCTCACACCGCAGCTTGCAGCGCGTCAATGGACTGAAGACGACCTCACCATGCGCCTTCAGCCGGAATTCTCGCGGTCTGTACTCGACGCGTGGGATGGCATGATGTTTGGCGCCGGCTGGGCGTTGGTCGGCGTGCTGTTGCTTACATTCGCCGTACGCCGCGCTACGGCGCGCATCGTTGCGCCGCTGAGCGCTATTACCGACGCGCTGCGCGAGACTGCAAACGGCAACTTCAATCAACGCATCGGCCCACTGGGTAGCGTTGAATTCGACCGTCTCGCTGAGGCCTACAATCAGATGGCCGAACATCTCGATCAGACGCTCGCGCGCAATGCGGGTCTGGAGGCGGACCGTGCCTTCGAACGCACGCTCAACCACCGTCTCGAGCAAGAGCGGCGCGCCATTGCGCGTGACCTGCATGACGAGTTTGCGCAGGGCATCACCGCCATGCGCGCGATTGCCGGCGCCATCAGCCTGCGCAGCGCCGACAACGCCGCGCTGCATGGCAGCGCGCAGGCGCTGATGGCGATGAGCGCGCAGGTGCAGGACAACGTGCGCGCCATCCTCTGCCAGTTGCGCCGCGACGCCCCGGAGGAACTGGGCCGGCTCGACGAGACGATCGCTCGCTACGCGACGCAGTGGGCGCTTTGCTACCCTGCGCTGTGTGTCACACAGACCGTGGACCCGCTACCGGATGGCTTGCCTGAAGCGTTCTGCCGCACCACGCTGCGTCTGCTGCAGGAAGCGCTCACCAACGTCGCCCGACATGCCGGGGCGCATCAGGTGGATATCCGTTTGCAGCGCAGCGCAAATCGCATTGAACTGTGCGTGCGCGACGATGGACACGGCTTCGACGGAGCCACGGGCGCGCCCGGCGAGCCGCATGCAGAAAACAACCGCTACGGCCTACGCGGCATGCGCGAACGCGTTGCGCTATGGAACGGCCACTGGCGGGTGCACTGCCCCGCGGCAGGCGGCTGTACCATTACCATTGCTCTTCCACTGCCTGGCGACACAACAACCGGCCATCACGACCGAAACACATGTCCGGAGAAGCACGCATGAGCAAGTCACGATTGAATGGCCAGCGCCTTGTTCTCGCGGACGACCACGCGGTGGTTCGCATGGGGTTTCGTCTGTTGTTGGAGAGCGCAGGCGCCACGGTGATTGACGAAGCGGCCAGCGGTGAGGCCGCGGTTGCCAGCTACCAGGCCCATCGTCCGGATGCGCTGATCATGGATGTGAGCATGCCGGGTCTGGGCGGCTTGGGCGCGCTCGAGCGCCTGCGCGCGCACGACCCTGATGCCCATGTGCTCTTACTGTCCGCGCACGACGACGCGCAGATTCCATCGCGGGCGCTTAAGGCCGGCGCGACCGGCTACCTTTCCAAGCGTGCCCAGCCCGAAGAACTGATTCGCGCGGCGGCCACGGTTTGCCAGGGCGACCGCTACATCGATCCGGATCTGGCCGTCGAACTGGCGCTGGCGCAGATCAGTGGCACGGGCGACCCGGTGGGGCGGCTCACCGACCGCGAGTTCTCGGTATTCCTGCAACTGGCGCGCGGCCATTCGGTGACCGATGTCGCCGGCGCCACCCACGTCGCGCCCAGTACCGTGGGAACGCACCTCTATCACATCAAGCACAAGCTGGGCGTAAACAACGCTGCCGAGTTGGCGCTCATCGCCGTGCGTTGTGGCCTCATCGAGGCCTGACGGGTGAGCCACGTCGCGCGTCGCTGGCTGGCCTGCATCGGCATCGTTTACGGGCTGCTGGTCGGCGCGCCGCTGCCGGGCACCGCCGGCGAACTCGAACGCGAAGATCTCGAAAAGCGCTTCGGTCCGCCGCTGCGCGTGGGCGAAAAACTCACCAGCAGCCCGGTATGGCCGATCACCAGCGAACTGGCGCCGGATCAGGGGCCGGTGGCGTGGGCCTTCGAGTCGATCGATCTGGCGCCCATTCCGGGCTTTGAAGGCACGCCCTTCAATCTGCTCGTCACGCTCGACCGCGAGGGGCGGTTTCTCGGCGTCGATGTCTTACGCCAGCACGAGCCGGTGTTTCTCTCCGGACTCGGCGAAGCGCCCTTGCACGCCTTCGTCGAGCAGTATCGCGACTTGAGCCTGAAACAGAACATCAGCGTATCGAGCGCCTATGGCGGCATGAAGGATACCGAGGGTAATCGCGTCGTCCTTGATGGCGTCACCAAGGCAACCGCTTCGGTACGCATACTCAATCAGACCGTGCTGACGGCCGGGCTCGCCGTGGCACGCGCGGAATTGGGCTTTGCTCAGCTTGCCCAACAGGGGCCGCCGGCGCAGGTAAACGCCGAACTGTTCGAGCGCAAGCGCTTCGACGAATTGTTGGCCGAGGGGTCGATCGGTCATCTGCGGCTGACCGAGGCCGAGGCCGAGGCCTTGTTTGCCGGTAGCGATGCCGCAGGAATCGATCCCGACGCGTTGAATGCACCCGATGACGTCTATCTCGATTTCTATGTGGCGTACCTGAACGTGCCGACCATCGGCCGGGCGCTCCTGGGCGACGAAGCGTTCGCAGACATGCAGAGCATCATGGAGCCTGGTCAGCATGTGTGGTGGGTGGCCAGCGCGGGCCGTGCACGCCTGATCGACGACGATTTCGTACGTGGCACCAATCCCGCCCGAATCAGCCTGCGTCAGGGCGACGCGCCGCTCGAACTACGCGATTTCGACCTGGAACCCGCGCCGCCGCCCGGCGCACCACCGCTGAACACGGCACTCGTGCTGCGCGCCCCCCCAATGTCGGGTCTCGACCCGGCGGGCACGCAGCAATTCGCGTTCACCATCACCCGCAGCAAAGGCCAGTTTCGCCCGACGCAATTCCACCGTGACGCGACGCTCGACTACGCGCCACCCGAGCGCTATTTCACCCGGCCGGCACCGCCGCCGCCAGATTGGTTGGCGGGCTGGTACGAGCGCAAAGCCGAACTGACGATCATCGCAGCGGCCTTGCTGTTGCTCGCCGTGGTGCTTGCTCGGCCGCGCTGGATGAGCATCTCGGCAACCCGGCTGGCGATATTCCGTCTCGGCTTTCTCGCGTTCACGCTGGGCTATCTGGGCTGGTCTGCGCAGGGACAGTTGTCGATCGTGCACCTGACTGCAGCCATCAAGACACTGGCTGTTGGGCAGTCATTGTCCAGCTTCCTTTACGACCCGGTGGCACTGCTAATAATGGCGTTCACGCTGGTCAGCTTTTTCGTCTGGGGACGCGGCACCTTCTGCGGCTGGCTGTGTCCGTTTGGCGCCCTGCAGGAATTCGTTTCCATCGCCGGACAACGCCTCGGCGTGCGACCCCGGCGGCTACCGGCCATGCTGGCGCGCCTGCTCGATCGTGGCCGCTACGTGATTCTCGCCGCGCTCGTGGCGGCCGCCGCGCTTGCGCCCCAATTGGCCGAAAAAGGGGTGGAGATCGAGCCCTTCAAGACAGCCATAACCGTCGGCTTCGACCGCGCGCCGCTGTTCGTGGCCTACGCCGTCGCGCTGTTGCTCGCCAGCGTGTTCATTTACAAGTTCTTTTGTCGTTACCTGTGCCCGCTCGGCGCCGTCATGACGCTCGGCGGCAAGCTGCGGCTGTGGCGCTGGCTGCCCCGCCGCGCGGCCTGCGGCACGCCCTGCCAGAGTTGCCGCCATCGCTGCGAATATGACGCTATCGCCCCCACCGGCGAAATACGCTACGACGACTGTTTTCAGTGCCTCGATTGTGTTGGCATCTATCACGACGAAAAACGCTGCGCACCGCTGCTGCTGATGCGGCGTAAACCAGAGGCGGCGAACCGGCTCGGCATCGACGCAAGCGCGCGGTCACCAACACCGGTGCCCCGCTAAGCCGCATGCTCCCGCAGCGAGCATCCTCGCTCGGCTTCCATACGGGCGACAGCGTGAAACAACAGGCCCAGCACCACCGCACATCAATCAACAAAGACAAGAAGGATGACAATCGATGTGTTCGGAATTGTGCGTGAAACCGCGCATGTCGCCAGCCTTTCGATCAGCGGGGCGAAGAACAGCCCCTGAGTGCGCGAGGCGTGCCCTATTGACCGCCCGGCAGCCGAGGCAAAATGGTGTCACGGCCCCCAGCGATCGCCGCACGATGGATCGATACGCGTCGCGGCTCGGAAGACGCTCATCGGCGCTTCGATGTGTATCGAGCGGCGACATGAGCTTGCTGCGGCGGCTAAGTCGTACTACATATATATAAGTGGTACCGAGCGTCTCGCGGTATTGTCCGACTGCAGGTTTTGTTGCGGAGCGGTCGGATTCAGTAACTTGGAATAAGTGCAAACAAGGAACCCCGATGAGGAAAGTGCGCCCGCGTCACGGCATGAAGCTGGTCTTGCTGATGCTGGCGCTATCCGTTCCGTTTCCAAAGGCCGCGCATGCCAAATTCGACGCGCGTGATCCGCTTGGGGTCATGCGCAAGAAGAGCCAGCCGGTCGTTATCGAGGTTGCGCCAGGCGACTGGGGGCGCGCCGAGTTGGGCGATATACGCATGCTGCTCGAATCGGTGGCGCGCGAGTTCATGCAACACACCCGCGGCCTGCGCGATGACCTGGTGCTGCGTGTAATTCCCCGCGCCGACGCGCCGAGGGTCTTGTACGAACGCGGCGCGGATGGACAATACGTCATCCAGCTCACTGCCCGCGACGACCGGTGGTTTCAATACGCCTATCAATTCGCGCACGAGTTGTGCCATATCGCGTCGAATTTCGATCACAAGGAACTCTCCGGCGACGAGATCGCTCAGGGGAATCAGTGGTTCGAAGAGGCGCTGTGCGAGACGGCGTCCCTATTTACGCTGAAGCGACTTGGCGCAAGCTGGGCAAGCAGTCCGCCGAAGCGTGACTGGATGGGTTATGGCGACGCCTTTTCCGCATACGCGCAGAGGCTGTTGAACGAACCGCACCGCAACCTGGCGAAGGATCAGTTGCTTAGCGACTGGTACGCAACGCACGCCGATTCACTGCGAGACGATCCCTACCTGCGGCAGAAGAACGAAGTCGTGGCAACGGCATTGCTACCTCTTTTCGAGCGCGAGCCGGAATTCTGGCAGTCGATCACCTACCTCAATCCGACCACCGAAACCGCCGGCAAGCCGTTCCGGGACTATCTTGCCGACTGGTACGCGGCATGTCCCGACAAGACACTGCCGGCGGAAATCATGGCGCGTTTTGGGTTTGACCCGGCTGCGCCGCGCTCAGCGCAGGTTGCCACGACGGGGCAAACGCATGGGGCGACGGCAATCTCCGGCCCGGCGCAACGCGGCGCCAGCGGCCCGGTTGGCAAGTAAGCCAGCCGCGGCGGTCAGCACGCTATACGTGTAACGCGGGCGCCTCCACTGCTTCAGCGCATGCGGAGTGTCGCGGCTAGTAATCGTAGCGCTGCTTTTCCTGGATGACCTGATTGATCCGGTCGACATAGTTGTTGAACTGGCGGGAGCCGGAATCCGGCATCCGGAACCCGGACACATAACCATCAAAGCCATCCAGCGGCCCGCTCGGCCCGGCGGCTCCGAAAGATTCGCCGCCCTGTTTGAAAGCAATTTCCTGGTTCAGGGTTTCCACATAGTTATCGAAGCGGGCGGAGCCGGTGTCGCGGGCGGCCATCGTTCCAAGCATATCGTTGAAAGTCTGATCGGATACTGCCTCGGCAGCAAGCACGGGCATCGCCAACGCGGCGGCACAGACCGCGGCGATCGGCGCAAGTGCGAACTTGAGCGTTCTCATCGTTTCCTCCTTGAATCCAACGGGCGCCTCGAACCGCGAAACCTCACGGTTTGTTTGCGCCAAACGTCTGGCGGGCCTTGTACCGATTCACTCACCGGCAATCGCCCTGATCCTTCTTCAGTATAGGACTTCGACTTCAAAATGACAGCGCCGACCGGCCCTGAAGGCTTCGGACCCTCCGTCCGACAGTGCTCGTGCGTGCGCCGATCAGCGACGCAAATGCCAAGGTGCTGGGGCT
>CBDULG010000085.1:0-10817 GCA_965367985.1 uncultured Rhodocyclaceae bacterium | reverse complement strand
CGGGTGTGAAAGTAGGTCATCGTCAGACTAAACAACAAAACCCCCCGCAGAATCATATTCCGCGGGGGGTTTTTCTATTGCAAAAACGGAAACAGGCGTAAGGCGGAATATGGCTCGATTCGAAAACCACGTTTCAATTGCGACGTGAATCGACGTTCGCGCTCTCAGTGCCGCAGTTTCCGCATGCGCTCGGACGGGGTGATGATATCGGTTAGCCGGATGCCGAACTTGTCGTTTACTACCACCACTTCGCCTTGTGCAATGAGGGTGCCGTTGACGAGGACGTCCATCGGCTCGCCGGCGAGACCGTCGAGTTCGACGACCGAGCCGTGAGCCAGTTGGAGCAGGTTGCGAATCGACAATTTGGTTCGGCCCAGTTCGACCGTGAGCTGCACCGGGATGTCGAGAATCATGTCGAGATCGTTGTTGCCTCCGGCGACAGTGCCGCTTGAGCCAAAATCGGGAAACAACTGGCTCGCGGGTTGCGCTTGATAGGGCGATTCGTCGTCCGCGGCGTCGGCCAGATCGGCGGCAACTTGCTCGGCCTCGGCCTGTTGTTTCATCGCGGCGGCCCAGTCATCGTCGCTCGGGTCGTCGCTGGCGTCGCCGGCAGGCGTCGTGGTTTCGGCCTGTTCCTGCGTGGGATCCGACCAGTCTTCGTCGGATGTCGGCTTTTCTTCGTCGGTGTCGGTATCAGCCATTTCTTGCTCCGCTGGGCTGGGGATCGGGATTTTCTTCCGGATTGATCACGCGTTCGACACGAATGGCGTACTGGCCGTTTTGAACGCCGTGCTGGCCTTCGAACACGGTGACGCCGTCGACTTCGGCCTGAAGTACCGGTGGAACCTGAATGGGAATGACGTCGCCGACGCGCATGTTGACGATGTCGCGCAGTTTTACCGTGGCGGTGCCAAGTTGGCAGGTCAGCGTGACCTGCGCGGACTTGAGTTGCCGGGTCATCGTGCTCGTCCAGCGCTTGTCCTGTGTGATGTGATCGCTTTGCATACTGGAATACAGCGTCTCGCGAATCGGCTCGAGCATCGAGTAGGGGAAGCAGATATGCATTTCCGCCTGCGCGCCGCCCAGTTCGATGGTGAATACCGTCGACACGACGATCTCGGACGGCGTGGCGATGTTGGCGAACTGCGAGTTCATTTCGGAGCGCAGATATTCGGGCTTGAGCGGATACACCGGCGCCCACGCGCGGGTGTACTCGGCGAATACCGTGTTGAGCATGCCCATGATGATGCGCTGCTCGGTCGCCGTGAAATCGCGCCCTTCGACCCGTGTATGAAAACGGCCGTCGCCCCCAAACATGTTGTCGACGACCAGGAAAACCAGATTTGGATCGAATACGATCAGCCCGATGCCGCGCAATGGTTTGGCGTTGATGAGATTGAGATTTGTCGGAACGACGAGGTTGCGCACGAACTCGCTGTACTTCTGCACCTTGATCACGCCCACCGAAATCTCTACGTTTCGGTGCATGTAGTTGAAGAGGCCGATGCGCAGAAAACGGGCAAAACGCTCGTTGATCACTTCCATGGTGGGCATACGCCCGCGCACGATTCGTTGCTGCGTTGCCAGGTTGTACGGGCGAATGCCGCCTTCGTCGCCGTCGTCGGCTTCCGTTTCTTCGGCTTCCCCGGAAACGCCGCGCAACAGCGCGTCGACTTCGTCCTGGGAGAGAAAATCGGATGACATGGGGGCGGCGTCCCTCGTTGCGCTACTGCACGATGAAAGAGTTGAAGAGCACCGCCATGACCGGTCCCCACGGGCCCGGGTCGCGCCGGCGGCGGTCGTCTTGGGGCTCGTCGAAGCCAAGCACGTAATTGGCGCGCACCATGATGTCGTGTGCGAGGTTCTCGCGTCCTTCGACGGTCGCGACTTCCGAGGGCAGCTTGCTCGACAGCAACAGATTGATCTCGTGCCGCACTTCCGGCATGTAAGCCGTCATTTGCTCGGCTACGGTGGCATCAACGACTTTGAGCACCAACACGACCTGCAAATAGTGGTCGCCCTCGGCCGGCGCGAGATTGACCGTAAATGGCTCGAGATTGACGAAGGTCGGTGGTTTGGAAAGGTCCACCTTGATCTTCGTCGGCGCCGAATCGGCGTGTGCCTGGCCCTCTTCGCCTCCGCTCCCCTTGTTCTTCATCAACAGAAACGCCGCCGCAGCGCCGCCAACGATTAGCAGAAGCACGAATACAAGGACAATGATGAGCAATTTCTTGCTTTTCTTGGGTGGGGCAGCGCCCTCGACATCCGGCTTGGCGGCTGCTTTCGACATGCGTGATTCTCCAGTTTCGATACGTCGAGTTTAAAGACACTGCACGCCGTGCATGCCGGGATAAGCGGGCGCTGAAGGCCGCTTTTCAAGGTCCGTCATGCGAAGATGTCGATCATGCCCTCGCCGCGCTGCAGCCAGGGGCCACCGTTTGGGCGGATCAGTTCGGCCGTCGAATCGTTCGCTGCACCCCGGCCGTTGCGCTGCCCATGGCCCGGTTCCTGGCCGCCTGACTGGTCGTGCGGTGCGGTATTCACATTGCTTTCGGTCAGAGTGACGCCGGCCTGTTCGAACATCTCTCGCAGACGCGGCATGGCGTGCTCGAGCGCTTCGCGCGCCGCTGGCGTGGCGGCGACGAAATGCGCCGTGGTGCTGTCGCCGGAGACCGTCAGCGAGATTTCAAGCTTGCCCAGACTTGGCGGTGTAAGAATCAGTTCGGCGCGCGATTCGTCGCGCCCGACCAGCCACAGCACGCGGTTTCCCACCGCGTCTGCCCACCCGGCCTGGTTCGCGGCCGTATTTACATGGATCGGCAGCGCTGCCTGAGGCGTCAGTGGCCGGTCGGCGGCCGGGACTTGAATGCCGGTGGGGACAAGCGCATTGGCGTTGCCGGTGCCGCCGAGCGGCATGATGGATTCGACCGAGCGGCCGCCGCCAACCGTCACTTCGAGGCGGGCTTCGAGTTGTGCGTGAAAAGGCGTGGCGCGCAACTTGTTCGGTGCCGAATCGATCGCGTTCAGTTGCACTTTTCCTTTGGCGCTGTCCTTGACAGCATCTAAGTCGATCGCGGCCTCACCGGCGTCGGCGAGGTTTCTCCGGTCGGCCCCGTCGGTGACTGCGCTGTCGAGTACCGCCTTATTGCGCACCGTCGAGCTGAGGCCCATGTCCGTAAGCGCGTCCGCTGTGGCCGGGCTTGCCGATGCGACGGCAAGTGCTGCCGGCGTGGCGGCAAGGCTCGCCGCCATGTCGGTGGCTTGGATTGTGCCGCTGGCAACGCCTGCCTCGGAAGATTGTACGTTGGCGTCCGCGGCGACGGCCGAGCCGTTCTCGGTCGTACCATCTGTGGCGGACGCGTCGCCCGGGTTGTGCGTCGCGGGTTCCTGTCCGGAAGCAGGCGCTGTGTCGCCGGATTTTTCCGGCGTCTTCGTTTTCGCCGGTGCAGCCGGTGCAGGGGCTGGCGATTCCGCGCTGTTACGGGCGGAATCCGGCGCGCTTGCGGCGCGTTCCGGCCGTGCCATGCTGCGGTCGAGCGAGTTGGCGAACGGCTCGGGCGCAGCGGAGCCGCCGTCCTGCGGGCGGCCGGCCTTGCTGGCACCGCGCTGCGAGGCGGGTGCGAGCAGTTGGGTCAGCGTCTGATTCACCATGTCGGCCATTGCCGGTGTCCTTGAACGTGGATGTCAGACCGTTCATTGCAAGCCCTGTGCCAGTTGGCGCAAACGCCGGATCGCGGAGGCCGCGGCGCCGTCGCCGGCCTCAGTCGTCGGTGTTGCGATCACGAAACTGCTTGCTCGCATGCTCGTCGCTGGCGCGTTGTTCGAGCTTGGTCTCGACGCGCGCCTGTTGCACCTGGTGACGCGATGACAGCGTGTCGAAGGCCTTGACCTTGTTGCGCTGATCGAGCCACGCCTGTTGACCGGTGGCAGTGCGGTGACGCGACTGTTCTACGACCTTGCGTTGCGCGGCGATGGCGTCATCCAGCTTGCCAATGAACAGGCTGTAGTTGCGCCAGGCGTCCGGGCCGATGCCTTCGCGACATGCATCAAGAAAACGCGCCTGATACTCGGCGCGATAGTTCTCGAGCATTTCCAGCTTGCGGCTTACTTCAGTTTCGCTGGCAATCAGTTCGCCCAAACGGCGCGCGGCATCGTCCATGCGCGAATTGGCCAGATCAAGCAGAGCCTGCAACGGAAACGGTTTGCTCACTCGTGCTCTCCGTTGCATGCGCGGCGCTGTGTGCACCCCGCATTCCGATTTACGGTCCGCGTCGCGAGGTCTTGAGTGGTGCGTGGAATGGCGGGTTGATGGTTCATGCGGCAGCGTCGAACAGTTGATGCAGGCGTGCGACGGCGCCTTCGTAGCTCTCACGCTCGCTGATTTTCTGCTGTAAAAACGCTTCGAGCGCGGGATAGGCTTCGACGGCCTGATCGAGCACCGGATCAGAGCCCGGTTGATAGGCGCCCACGGCGATCAGGTCGCGTGAACGTTGGTAGCGTGAAAAGAGTTGCTTGAAGCGGCGCACCTGATCGAAATGCGACGGTTTGACGAGGTTGTGCATGGCGCGCGAAATGGACTGTTCGATGTCGATGGCGGGGTAGTGTCCCTGATCGGCGAGGTTGCGCGACAAGACGATATGGCCGTCCAGGATGGCGCGCGCCGAGTCGGCAATCGGGTCCTGTTGATCGTCGCCCTCGGCCAGCACGGTGTAGAAGGCAGTGATCGAACCGCAGCCCTCGGGCCCGTTGCCGGTGCGTTCGACGAGCGCCGGCAAGCGGGCGAACACCGACGGTGGATATCCGCGGGTGACCGGTGGTTCGCCGATCGCCAGCGCAATTTCACGCTGCGCCATGGCATAGCGGCTGAGCGAATCCATGACGAACAGGACCTGTTTTCCCTGGTCGCGAAAATACTCCGCGATGGTGGTCGCATACGATGCGCTCTGCAGGCGCATCAGCGGACTGGTGTCCGCCGGGGCGGCCACCACCACCGAACGCGCCCGGCCTTCTTCGCCCAGATTCTGCTCGATGAATTCCTTCACCTCGCGGCCCCGCTCACCGATCAGCCCGACGACGATGACGTCGGCCTGGGTGTACCGCGCCATCATGCCGATGAGCACCGACTTGCCGACGCCGGAGCCGGCGAACAGGCCGAGCCGCTGGCCGCGGCCGACGGTGAGCAGTGCGTTGATGGCGCGGATGCCAACGTCTAGCGACTGAGTGATCGGCGCGCGCTGCAACGGGTTGACCGGACGGCTTTGCAGCGAGCGGCTGTGCTCTGCTTCGATCGGGCCGAGGCGGTCGAGCGGGCGGCCGGCGCCATCGACGACGCGCCCGAGCAGCGCACCGTCGAGCGGCAAATGCTTGGCGCGGTCGGAGGCGCGGCGGCGCGGCGTGACGCGCTGGCCAGCGATCAGGCGCGCCTGCACAGGCTCGATCGGAAGTACCTCGGCGCCCGGCGCGAGGCCGAACACGTCGTCCGTCGGCATCATATACATGCGCTCACCGTTGAAGCCGACGACCTCGGCCTCGACAGAACCGCCGCCCGGCACGGTGATGCGGCAGCCCGAGCCGAGCGGAAGTTTGAGACCGGCCGCTTCCATCACCAGACCGTTGATGCGGGTAAGCCGGCCCGCCAGTTGGAAGGTGCTGTTGGCGCCGACCAGCCGGTGACCGTCGGCGAGGAAATTGCGCCAGGTTTCGGTGTGCCGTTCCATCAGCCCGGCTCACCGTTGACGCTTGGGCGCGCGGGTGCGCTGGTCTTCGAATGCGGATACCAGGCGTCGCTCACGGCTTGGGTTCCCAGGCTGTTTCGTCACGGCCGAGGTTTTCCATGATGCGTCGCCAGCGCGTTTGCACGGTGGCGTCCACCGTCGATCCAGCGGCGTCGATGCGGCAACCGCCACGCGCTATGGTGTCGTCTTCGGCGATGCGGTGCTCGTGGTGTTGAAGCTGTTCGCCGACGTATTCGCGCACCAGTCCGGCGTCGTCCGGATTGAGGTGGATCAGCGCGCGTTCTTGAGGCAACTGATGCAGCGCGTCGCGCACCACGTCGATCATTGCCTCGGGGTGGGTGATCAACGTTTCGCGCACCATGTGACGCGCAATCTCGATCGACAAGGCGAGAATCTCCTCCGCTATGTCCTGATCGAGCGCGTTCAGCGCAGTGTCAAGATTCTCCAGCAGGGTGTGCACCTGCAAGGCCTCGACGCGGCCGCGCGCGGTGGCTTCTTCGTAGCCGGCCGCGTAGCCGTCCTTGTGCGCTGCATCGTGAATGTGCTCGATTTCCTCCGCTGTGGGCAGCTTGATTCGTGGTTCGGGTGGCGCGTCGTCGGCAGCCGGCTGCGCGCGGGGCAGGTCGGTCTCCTGCGCCGCCGATTCCATGGTGTCCGCTACTTTCTCCCCAGGCGGAGTTTCAGGCATTGCGGGTTTCTCGGCCGCCGGTTTAGCCTCCGGTCCCGGCCCCGGTTTTGGCTCTGGTTTCGGCTTTGCCGGCGCGTCGAATGCCGTCGGTTCCCAGCGGCGATATGCGCCCACGGCCTGATGACGATCGAAGCTCATGGCATCCGGCACGCCGCGGTGCGCATCGTGTCGTTACACGAATCCATCGTCGCCCCCCTTGCCGCCGAGCATGATCTGGCCTTCCTCGGCGAGGCGGCGGACCACCTTGAGGATCTCCTTCTGTTCGGCTTCGACTTCGGAGAGGCGCACCGGTCCACGTGATTCGAGATCTTCGCGCAGCATCTCGGCGGCGCGCTGCGACATGTTCCTGAATATCTTCTCGCGCATTTCCTCCTGCGCACCCTTGAGCGCAACGACAAGTGCATCGGATTGGACCTCGCGCAGCATCGTCTGGATGCCGCGATCGTCGATGTCGATGAGATTGTCGAAGACGAACATCTCGTCGAGAATCTTCTGCGCCAGATCGGGATCGTATTCGCGCACGTTGTCGATCACCGCCGTTTCGGCGGCGGCGCCGATGAAATTGAGAATGTCGGCGGCATGCCGCACGCCGCCCATTGCCGCCTTTTTTACGTTGGTCGCGCCCGCCAGGGTGCGCGAGAGGGCATCGTTGAGTTCGCGCAGCGCGGTGGGCTGCACCCCGTCGAGGGTCGCGATGCGCAGCACCACGTCGTTGCGCAAGCGATCGGGAAAATTCTTGAGAATCTCCCCAGCCTGGTCGTTTTCAAGATGCACCAGTATGGTGGCGATGATCTGCGGATGTTCGTTCTTGATCAGATCGGCGGCGCTCGAGGCGTCCATCCACTTGAGGCTTTCAATGCCCGCAGTGTCCGAGCCGTGCAGCACGCGCGAGATGATGTGCGCGGCGCGGTCGTCGCCCAGCGCCTTGGTAAGCATGGCGCGAATCTGCTCTTCGTCCGCCTCGATTGGCGAGCCCTGTTGGCAATGGGTTTCCAGCTCCGCCAGTAGCGGCTCGACCTTGGTGCGCGGCTGCGACGGCAGTTTGGCCATCGCCAGGCCGAGCTTCTGTACTTCCTTTGGGCCGAGATGCTTGAGTACCTCGGCTGCTTCGTCCGAACCCAGCGAGAGCAACAGCAGCGCGCCCTTTTCAACGCCTTCTTCGGCGCTCATTCAAGCATCCTCATTTGCGCGCTTCTTCATTACTTCCCATCCACTCCTTGAGCAGATTGGCGACCATCCTCGGATCGCCCTTGGCCAACTCGCGCGCGCGCGCCAGCTTGGCGTCGAAACTGTCTTGCAGGGTTGCGGCCTTCGATAGGCTTACCTTTGCATCGTCGTCTTCACCCTCGCCGCCTTCACCTTCGGCCATGTCGGTTTCCTCGTCCTCTTCGTCCTGCGGCGGCGCGATGGAACGCATCAGCGGGCGGATGACGCCAAACGCCACATAGGCAACGACGATCAGTACCAGCAAATAGCGCAGCGCCTGCTTGGCGATGTCGATGATTTCCGGGTCTTTCCAGGGCGGCACTTCGGCGAAGGGCGCGTTCAGATCGGCGGCAAACGCGCTTGCCGCGACACTGAGCGTGTCGCCGCGCTCGGCGTTGAAGCCGACCGCCTCGCGCACCAGGTTGTTGATACGGGCCAGTTCCGCTTCGTCCGGCGGCGTGGTGGTCGGTTCGCCTTTCTTGTCGGTGCCGCTGCGGTGGTTGACCACCACCGCCACCGACAGACGCTGAATGGTGCCGAGTGCGCGCTTGGTATGCAGGATGGTGCGGTCGACTTCGTAGTTGGTGGTTGCGCTGCTGTTGCGCGTGAGTATATTGGCCTCGTCGCTGCCGGCGCCATTGACCGCCGGATCGGTAATCGGCGCGGTGGCCGGCACCGGTGGCTGGTTGGTCAGGGCGCCGGGCACGCCGCGTGCGTCGGGGTCGCGGGTGACCACTTCGCTGCTTTGCTGCGAGCGGATCGCCTGATCGGGCGACGGGTTCGGCTTGTAGCGCTCGTCGGTTTGTTCGACGCGATTGAAGTCGATATCGGCGTTGACCTGGGCGCGGAAATTACCCTTGCCGACGAGCGGTTCGAGAATGGTTTCGATGCGCCGCAGGTAGGCGGCCTCGACTTCTTCGATGTAGCCGAGCTGCGTCGAATCGAGTCCGGCGTCGCGCAGCGGGTCGCTCCGGTGGGTGAGCAGCTTGCCGGTTTCGTCAATCACGCTGACGCCATCATTGCTCATGTTCGGCACGCTGGAGGCGACCAGATGCACGATGCCGGCCACTTGCGCGGCATTCAGATTGCGCCCCGAATGCAGGTTGACGAATACCGACGCGGTCGGCTGTTTGGCGTCGCGCAGGAACGCGCTGCGCTTGGGCATCGCGAGGTGCACGCGCGCCCCGGCGACCGCGGCGATCGCCTGCACGGTACGCGATAGCTCGCCCTCCAGGCCGCGCTGGTAGTTGATCTGTTCGTGGAACTGCGACACGCCGAGTTTCTGGTTCTCCATCAACTCGAAGCCAACCAGGCCGCCGCGCGGCAGCCCCTCGGCCGCCAGCTGCAAGCGTATGTCATGGACGCTCTCGGATGGCACCATGATGGCGGTGCCGCTCGCGTTGAATTTGTAGGGTACGTTCTGCGCCTGTAACGCCGTGACGATGGCGCCACCGTCGCGCTCTTCGAGGTTGGAAAAAAGTACGGTGTATTCCGGGGCGCGGCTCCACAGCAAGACGCCCACCGCCAGCGCAATCGCCGCGGCCAATGCCGCGAGCATTGCCATCTTCTGCCGGGCGGGGCGGGCGTTGAAATTCTGGATGACTTGCTGCAGCGGTGAAACCGGCGCGACAGCAGCCTCTTGCGCGGTGGCCATGAAACGAATCCTTCTCGTTGACGCTATTTGCGATGCACGCATTCTCACCGCCTCGCGCCAAGCGGCGTGGTGCGAACAGCGGCAGTTTTTGCCGCCTTATTGCTGCCTCGGACTGCCCGTCGTGACCGTAGGCTTCGCAGTGTGGAAGAAATCCAAAAGACATGTGCCAACCGTGACTGATGCAAATAATGAAAACGACAACTCGCCGCCGCTCGACGCCGCCCAGTTGGCCGAAGCCTTCGCCCAGTTTTCGCGCGCTTCGGCGGAACTGACCGATGCTTACAGCGGGCTGCAAGCTCAGGTCGCGCAACTGAACGAACGCCTCTCGGTGCTGATGACCGCGCTGCCCGCCGGCGTGGTTGTGCTCGACCGGGATGACTGCGTGGCGCAGGTCAACCGTGCCGCCGCCGCCTGGCTCGGCCCGGATTTGGAGCACACGCTGTGGCTCGAAATCAGCCTGCGTTTTAATGCGACCGAAACGCCCGGCGAGATCGAACTGGATGTGAACGGCAGCACGCGGCGACTCGCGCTGACCAATACCACGCTTGATTCTGGCGAGGGCAGCATCATCCTCATGCATGATGTCACCGACACCTACCGCATGCAGCGCGAGGCGGAACGCAATTCGCGCCTCGCCGCAATGGGCGAAATGGTGGCCGGACTGGCGCACCAGTTGCGCACGCCGCTGTCGGCCGCGATGCTCTATACGGGGTCGCTGGGGAAGGCCCAACTGCCCGCGGAGGAACGCAGCCGCGTTGCCGATTGCGCGGTCGAGCGCCTGCGCCACCTCGAGCGCCTTATTCGCGACATGTTGCAATTCGCGCGCGGCGATTGTCTAGGCCGCGAGACGGTGCCGGTGAGCACGCTGGTCGATGAACTGGCGCATATCATCGACCCGATCGCGCGCTCGCGCCATCTGAATTTCGAACATAGCTGCGATTGCGGAACGACCGAACTGGTGGCCGATCGCAAGGCGCTGGTCGGCGCGCTCACCAACTTGCTGGAGAACGCCATGCAGTTCACTGCCGATGGCGGCTCGGTGCGCTTCAACACCACCTGCGATTGCGAGGCGGTACATTTTTGCATCGAGGATAGCGGCGCGGGCATCGCCGCCGAGCAGCAGCAACGTCTGTTCGAGCCGTTCTACACCACGCGCCCCGAAGGCACCGGACTCGGGCTTGCCATCGCGCGCGGCGTCGCGCGCGCCCACGGCGGCGATATCGATCTGCACTCGCGGCTCGGCGAGGGCACGGTGTTCGAACTCGTCGTGCCGGTCGGTGGCGGCACGGTCGATGGCGACATCGTGTTTGACGAGGCGCAGCATGTCTGAGACGCTCAATCTTCTGCTCGTTGAAGATGATGGCGCGCTGCGTGATGCACTGGCGCTCACGCTGAAGATGGCGGGTCACCGCGTGACCGCCGTCGACGGCGGCCCGGCCGCCCTCGGCGCACTCGACCACGGCGTATTCAATCTCGTACTCAGCGATCTCAAGATGGCGCCGATGGACGGGCTCACGCTGTTGGAAAAGATCCG
>CBDULG010000084.1:0-10872 GCA_965367985.1 uncultured Rhodocyclaceae bacterium | reverse complement strand
CGGCAGTTCAGATGCGGCAACCACCTTGCTGGTGCTCAACCGCTTGTGGGAAGTCAACGCAAGCCGCTCACGCTTGCGGGCGCTGGCGCTCGAGCTGGGCGCCGACGTCCCATTCTTCGTTTTCGGCCGCAACGCCTTCGCGCAGGGGGTCGGTGAGCTGCTGACACCGCTCGATTTGCCGCCCCGCTGGTATGTCGTCATATCGCCAGAAGTCGCCGTGCCGACGGCGGAGATCTTCGCGGCGCCGGAGTTGACGCGAAATACTAAAATCATCAAAATAGCCGACTTCGCGATGAGCGCGACCCGGAACGATCTCGAGCCGGTTGCGCGAGTTCGTTACCCGCAAATCGGGGACGCGATCGACTGGTTGGGGGCGTTTTCGCCCGCGCGCATGACAGGCTCCGGAGCCTGTGTTTTTTCGGCCGTTGAAGGTGAGCGCGCTGCTCGAGCGATCGCGCGCGAATGCCCGCCTCAGTGGCGCGCGTGGGCAGTCCGGGGGCTCGATGAGCATCCGTTGCGCAACTGGGTGGTGTAGCGACAGGCGAATGTTTTTCTTGGGGAGTCGCCAAGTTGGTTAAGGCACCGGATTTTGATTCCGGCATGCGAAGGTTCGAATCCTTCCTCCCCAGCCAACACTAAAATCGGGCAGGCGTAATGCCTGCCCGATTTTTTGTTTTGTCATCTGGGACCGATGGCAGCGGAGAAGTTGTATGGCTCACGGCAGCCTCATGGTGTTCACCGGCAGCGCCAACCCGAAACTCGCGGCGGATGTTGCCCGGCGGCTAGGCATTTCGCTTGGTGCAGCAACCGTGGGGCGTTTCTCCGATGGTGAAGTCAACGTCGAGTTGCTCGAGAATGTACGTGGCAAGGATGTGTTCGTTCTCCAGCCAACGTGCATGCCGACGAACGAAAACCTCATGGAACTGGTCATCCTTGTCGATGCGCTGAAGCGGTCGTCGGCCGGGCGCATCACCGCAGCCATTCCCTATTTTGGTTACGCACGGCAAGACCGCCGGCCGCGCTCGGCGCGCGTGCCGATCACCGCCAAGGTGGTGGCCAACATGCTGCAGGCGGTGGGCGTGCAGCGCGTTCTGACGATGGATCTGCACGCCGACCAGATTCAGGGATTCTTTGACATTGCGGTCGACAATATCTACGCCGCGCCGGTGCTGCTGGCCGATCTTGATAAGCAAAAGTATTCCGATCTGATGGTCGTGTCGCCCGACGTTGGCGGGGTGGTTCGCGCGCGCGCCTTCGCCAAGCGCATGGAGTGTGATCTGGCGATCATCGATAAACGCCGTCCGAAAGCGAACGTGGCCGAAGTGATGAACATCATTGGCGAAGTCGCCGATCGCACCTGCGTCATCATGGACGACATCGTCGACACGGCAGGCACCCTGTGCAAGGCGGCCAGCGCGCTCAAGCAAAATGGTGCCAAACGTGTGCTGGCGTACTGCACCCACCCCGTCTTGTCGGGTGCCGCGGTATCGCGCATCGACGACTCGGAGCTCGACGAACTGGTGGTCACCGACACTGCGCCACTGCGCGACGATGCGCGCGGCTGCAATCGCATCCGGCAAGTTTCGGTCGCTTCGTTGCTCGCCGACACGATGCTGCGCATCAGCAATGAAGAATCCGTCAGTACGCTGTTCATGGAATGAGTTTTTCCGGCACCGCCCGGTGCCGGTGTTTGGGTCGAACCTCTCTGGTCGCGGAGGGTTCTGGATAATCTGGAGTCAATATGGAAATCGTAGTTAACGCCAAGAAGCGCGAGCTCAAGGGTACGGGTGCGAGCCGCCGCCTGCGTCGCGCCGGCAGTGTCCCGGCCATCGTTTACGGGGCCGGGCAGGACGCGCAGCAAATCACGCTGGATCACAACGAGATCTACCATCTGTTGCGCAAGGAGGCGTTTCATTCCTCGGTGCTGACGATGGATGTCGAAGGCGAAAAGGGACCGGTCGTGCTGCGCGATACGCAGTGGCACCCGTACAAACAGCAGGTCGTGCACGTTGATTTCCAGCGCATCAAAGCGGGCGAGAAAATCCACCTCAAGGTGCCGCTGCACTTCATCAACGACGACGTCGCGCCCGGCGTCAAACTGCAGGATGGCGTCATCACCCATGTGATGACGGAAATCGAAGTGATCTGTTTGCCGAGTCAATTGCCTGAGTACATCGAAGTGGATCTCAAGGCCATGGAAACCGGTGACTCGATCCACATCTCCCAGCTCTCGCTGCCAGAAGGCGTCGAGGTGGCCAGCCACACCGAAGAAGACCCGGTCGTCGTCAGTTGTGTAGCGCCGCGTGTGAGCACGGTGAGTGACGAGGAAGCTGAGGCAGAAGAGGAAGCCGGTGAAGGCGAGGGCGCTGAAGACGGGGAAGGTGAGGAGGACTGAACCGTGGTCACGCAATCGTTCGGGTAGGTTCTCATGTCCAATACCGCACCGAATGCACCAAAACTCGTCGTCGGTCTCGGCAACCCCGGGGCCGACTATTCCGAAACCCGGCACAACGCCGGGTTTTGGTTTTGTGAGCGTCTGGCGGTGCGCGAGCGCGCGCAGTTCCGGCAGGAAAGCCGATTCCACGGATGGCTTGGCAAAGGCCTCAGCGGGATGTGGCTGTTGATGCCCGATACCTTCATGAACCGCTCGGGGCAGTCCGTCGGCGCGCTGGCGCGTTTCTATCGCATTGCGCCGGCGGATATTCTCGTGGTGCACGATGAGCTCGATCTGCCACCGGGGCAGGCGCGGCTCAAATTCGGCGGCGGCTTGGGCGGGCACAATGGCTTGAAGGACATCACCGCGCATTGTGGTACGCACGACTACTGGCGCTTGCGCCTCGGCATCGGCCATCCGGGGGAGCGCACCGGCGTGGTCGCCTACGTGCTCAAGCCACCGCGGCGCGAAGAGCGCGTGCTCATCGACGAAACCATCGATCGCGCGCTCGACGCCTGGGCAGACATCGTGCGTGGCGCTTTCGACGTGGCACGACAGAAGATCAACACGCGCCCGGCGCGCAACAAGGAAGCATCGTCATGAGCCTCAAGTGCGGCATTGTCGGTCTGCCCAACGTGGGCAAGTCCACCCTGTTCAACGCCCTGACCAAGTCAGGCATCGAGGCGGAGAACTATCCGTTCTGCACGATCGAGCCCAATATCGGCATCGTCGAGGTGCCCGATCCACGTCTCGCGGCACTCGCCGAGATCGTCTCGCCGCAGCGTATTCAGCCAGCGATTGTCGAGTTCGTCGATATTGCTGGCCTGGTCGCCGGCGCCTCGAAGGGCGAAGGGCTGGGTAACCAGTTTCTCGCCAACATCCGCGAAACCGATGCCATCGTCAATGTGGTGCGATGTTTCGACGATCCCAACGTCGTGCATGTATCGGGGCGAGTCGATCCGCTCGCCGACATCGAGACCATCATCACCGAATTGGCGCTTGCCGATCTGACTGCCGTCGACAAGGCCATTAATCGGGAGGGCAAGAAGGCGCGTGCCGGTGACAAGGACGCGCGCAAAATGCTCGAGGTGCTCGAGCGCCTGCAGCCACACCTCAACGAAGGCAAGCCGGCGCGCACCCTCGAGCTGGCCGACGATGAACTTGCGCTGATTCGGCCGCTGTGTCTGCTCACCGTCAAGCCGGCAATGTATGTGGGTAACGTGCTTGAGGATGGTTTCGAAGGCAATCCGCATCTCGAACGTCTCGAGGCGATTGCCGAAGCCGAAGGTGCGCCGGTGGTAGCGGTTTGCGCAAAGATCGAGGCGGAGCTGGCGGATCTGGATGAGGAGGACCGCCAGGCGTTCCTCGACGATCTCGGCTTCAAAGAACCTGGCCTCAACCGGGTGATCCGCGCCGCTTACACGCTGCTTGGCCTGCAGACGTATTTCACCGCGGGCGTGAAGGAGGTGCGCGCCTGGACCGTGCAGGTCGGCGCCACGGCGCCGCAAGCGGCGGGCGTGATCCACACCGATTTCGAGCGGGGCTTCATCCGCGCTCAGACCATCGCCTACGACGATTTCATCGCATGTCGCGGCGAACAAGGGGCCAAGGAGGCCGGAAAGATGCGCGCGGAAGGCAAGGACTACGTCGTCCGCGACGGTGATGTGCTGAATTTTCTCTTCAACGTCTGACTCACCGTCAGTTTGCCGGTTCGTCCTCCGTGAGGGCGGACCGGCGGGTCACCGATGGATTCGCATCGACCACGGTGCGCTCATGCGATACGTGCCGGCTGCCGCCCGCGCGTTTCGCGGTATACATGGCGCTGTCGGCATATGCGAGCAGCGCGCGCGCCGTTTTTCCGTTATGCGGATAGATTGCTACACCCACGCTGCCGCCAAGCTGGTAATGATTTCCGCCGGCCTCGACCGGTGCGGCGAGCGAGTCGACGATCTTGTCGGCCACGGTGATCGCTGCGCTTTCGGTGTCGATGTCCGGCAGGATGACGACGAACTCGTCGCCGCCCATGCGTGCCACGGTATCGCTGGCGCGAACAGCGGATTGCAGACGGTGGGCCACCGAAACCAGCACCATGTCTCCGACGGCATGGCCGGCGGTGTCATTCACCGCCTTGAAGTTGTCGAGATCGACCAGCATCACCGCGAGTGCGCGCTTGCGGCGCGCGGCCTGCGCGATGGCCAGATGCAGCCGGTCGTCGAGCAGGCGCCGGTTCGGCAGCCCGGTCAGGGTATCGTGGTAGGCCAGTTGCCGATAGCGCTCCGTGCCGCGCATCTGTTCCGTCACTTCAGAGCCGATGCCATGATAGCCGGCGAATTTGCCCTCGCCGTCGAAGGTCGGGTTGCCACTCATCGAGAACCAGCGCGCATCCGGCGCATCCGTTGCAACCTGCCAGATGAAATCGCGGAACGGTTCGCGCCGCTCGATATGGCGCAGCACGTCAACCCACGCGGTCGAATTTGCGCCGATGATGTGCGGCAGCGTGCCCAGGCTTTGCCCATAAACCGCCGGAGACAACTCGGCGCGCGCCAAGCCGGGTCCGCTCAGGTGGGTAAAGCGCAGCTGGGCGTCCCATTCCCAATACCAGTCGGACGTCAACGCAATGAGCTTGCGGTAGCGCTCTTCCGAGGCATGCAGGGTGACCTCGGAGCGCATCCGCGAGGTGAGATCCTGACCGAGCCAGACGACGCCCTTGTCGAGGTGCAGCGGGTCCACCGCGTCGGCGCTGAATTCGACCCACAGCAGCTCGCCGTTCGCGCGGCGCAGTCGCACCTTGGCGCGGAAGGTCAGGCCCGATGCCATGGCCTGGGCCGCGCGCTCGGTGTGTCGATGCCATTCGACCGGATCGGCCAGCCACTGCCATAGCGGGCGGCCGATGAGCTTTTCTTCCGGCTCACCAACGAGGTCGGCAAATCGTTGATTGCATTTGACCAGGCGCTCACCGCGGGTAAGCAGTATCGCCTCGGTGGTGCTGTCGAGAATGACCTGCTGGATTTCGGCCACCGTGTCACTGGCGAGGCGCTGGGTGACCGTAGTGTAGAGGGTGTGGTGGAACAGTTCGTGCAAGGCGCCCAGCATGGCGGCGCACAGCGCGGCGGCCAATGCGGCGTGGGGCATCGCGGGCGGCGGATCGAGCGACAGCATGACGATCAACGGCGCCACCGCCGGTACGATAAAAGCGAAGAAGGCCAGGCGACAGGGGGCGAGAACGCCGGTGCCGCCAAGCGCGACGACGCCCAGCAGCATCACGATAAGCGTTTGGGCGTTGCTGTCGCCGATGTCGGCGCCGAGCAGCGGCAGCAGGCCCCACAGCGCGCCACCATAAAAGCCAGTCGCCGCGAACGACCACTCGAGGCGCGACATGGACGCCGTATTGCACGTCCAGCGTGGGCTCACATGGACCAGCCGGAGGGCCGCCACCACACCGGCGATCATTGCACCGGCCCAAATCAGCAGAGGCGCGCGCGCCATCGTGGGCCACAGCCAGACGAGCGTGCCAAGCATGCCGATGACGCCCGCAAATACGCCGGCGCGCAGATTGGACGCCTGCAGCGAGAGCAGTTCGGCGTGGGTGCGTCGCACCAAGCGCGGATTGCGCCGAGTGTTGCGGTAGCAAGTGGGGACGAGGCTTTCCATCGGGCGTCGGCGTGGGCGCGTTAAGATCTGGCCAACTGGCAAGTATGGGCACTTTAGGGCGATATGTGAATTCCTCGTTGGTAATAGCGCCGTTTGTCCGCGACCAATGGCGCGTGTGTGCGTGCTTTGGTGTGGGGTGGGCCGATGCCTGAGGGGCAGCCTACAGCCCGCGTCGGGCGATTTGCGCCGACACCGAGCGGGCCGTTGCACTTCGGCTCGGTGATCGCCGCGGTGGGAAGTTATCTCGACGCACGGCGCTGCGGCGGCCGCTGGCTGGTGCGCATCGACGACGTCGACAGGTCGCGCGCCGTGGCCGGTGCCGACACGGCGATTCTGGCGACGCTCGAGCGGCTCGGATTCGTTTGGGACGATGCGCCCGTGCGGCAGCGCGAGCAGTCCGCTGCCTATGCCGCCGCGCTCGACCGGCTTCGCGCGAATGGGCGGGTTTATGGTTGCGCATGCACACGCAGCATGCTTGCAGGTGCGCCGCGTGCAGCCGACGGGGCAGTGCGCTATCCGGGCACCTGCCGCGCCGGGCTTCCGCCCGGGGTTGCGCCGCGCGCATGGCGTTTTCGCGTGCCGCCGGGCGTCGTGACCTTCGATGATCGCGTGCAGGGGCCGCAGGCCGAGGACGTCGCGGACGCGGCGGGCGACTTCGTACTGCGTCGAGCCGATGGCTTGTTCGCCTATCAGCTCGCAGTGGTGGTGGATGATGCCGCGGCGGGGATTACCGATGTCGTGCGCGGCATTGACCTGATGCCCTCGACGATGCGCCAGATCTGCGTGCAGCAGGCGCTTGGCGTGCCGACGCCGCGCTACGCACACCTGCCGGTGGCAGTGAACGCTGCCGGGCAGAAGTTGTCGAAGCAGTCGCTGGCACGCGCCGTCGATGCGTTTGCGCCAGCGCAGTTAATCGTCGACGCGTTGGCCTGCCTAGGTCAGGCGCCGCCGTCGGCACTGGCGCGCGCTTCGCTGCACGAGGTATGGCAGTGGGCGCTCGCTCACTGGTCGATGGATCGCGTGCCACGGCGCGCACAGGTACGTTCAAGGGGAGACTATGGTTGAAGATGCAGGCGGCTTACGGCGTATCCTGCGCGAGACGCGGACCATCGCGGTGGTCGGCATGTCGGACAAACCGCAGCGCGCCAGCTTTGGCGTCGCGCAGGCCATGCGCGAATACGGCTACACCATTGTTGCGGTCAACCCAAACCATGACACTGTGCTCGGCGAACCCTGCTACCCCTCCCTGCTCGAGGTGCCCGTGGCGGTCGACATGGTCGATTGCTTCCGGCGCCCGGAGGCAATGCTGCCGATCGTCGATGACGCCATCCGCATCGGCGCCAACACGCTGTGGATGCAACTGGGGGTGATCAATAGCGCGGCGGCGGCGCGCGCCGAGGCGGCCGGCCTCGAGGTGGTCATGGACCGCTGCGTGAAGATCGAATATGCACGCTTGATCGGCGGGGATGGCTGACGGGCGTCACCGCCGCATTGTTACGATCCGAGCGCGCATGGTTTACGTGGCGTCGTGCCGTGCGCCGTAACCGGCCAGTCCGATGGCGGCCCGGACAATGCCGTAGGCGATCCAGCGCGCGCTGCGGGCCAGCAACGATTTCTTCTCCCACCGCTCGACGGACAATTCATTGGCACCATTTCCCATGGTGCGCGCCAGGCGCCGCGAGAGGTCGTCGCAAAAGCCGCTGTCGCGCACGATGACGTTACCTTCGCGGGCAAGCAGCAAACTAAACGGATCGATGTTGCTCGAGCCGACGGTGGCCCAGTCCTGATCGATCACCGCGACCTTGGCGTGCAGAAAGCTGCGCCGATATTCGAAAATGCGTATGCCCTTCGCCAGCAGCGACGGATAGAGCGCCTGGGTGGCATAGTGCAGCAGCAGGTATTCGATGCGCCCCTGCAGCAGGATGGTCACCGACACGCCACGCGCGGCGGCGTCCACCAGCGCGCGGCGGAATCGCCGGCCGGGCAGGAAATAGGCGTTTGCGATAACCACTTCGAATTGCGCGCGTTCGACCGCGGCGAGGTAGGCGCTTTCAATGTCGTGCCGATGGCGCAGGTTGTCCCGGATGACGAACGCAGCCCGCATTTCCCCCGAGGCAACGGCCGGCGGCTCCAAGCCATCGGCGACTCTCATGCGCCGTTTCAAACTCGCCCACGAGACGATTTCCCACATGTGCACGGCGGCGGCGTGGATGGCGCGCAGCAACGGACCCTCGACGCGTACCGCGTAGTCGTGGCGCGGCGTGGCGGGAATCGAGGTGTTGTAATCGTCGACGATATTGATGCCGCCAACGAAGGCGATCTGCCCGTCCACCACGGCGAGTTTACGGTGCATGCGGCGCAGCCGCTGGCGGCGTATCGCCAGCGTGCGCAGTTCGCGCCGATATACCAGCACGCGCAGGTTTTCGACCTTGAGCGCGGGCAGGTGGACGTCGACGAATTCGCGGCTGCCAAAGCCATCGACCAACAGATGCACGGCAACGCCGCGCGCTGCCGCGCGGCACAATGCGTCGACGATGCGCCGGCCGACGTCGTCGAATTCGAGAATGTAGGTTTCGAGGAAGATCTGGCGTTGCGCCCCCTCGATGGCGGATTCGAGTGCCGGAAAAAACTCGGCGCCGTTTTCCAGCAGCGTGATCGCGTTTCCGTCCGAGAAATGCGGCCAGAGTTCGCGATGGATCATGCCGGCCAGGACAGGTCGGCGGTGAGCACGGCGTGATCGGAGATACGCGACCAGGGCAGGCCGTGATGCACGCGCACATGCTCGACTTCAAGGCCGCGCACATAGATTCGGTCGAGCCGCAGCACCGGCAGCTTGCTAGGATAGCTGCGCGCCGGCCGCCCGCGGTCGTCACTGAATACTTCGCGCACCTTGAGGCGGCTCACCAGGTCGTTTTCTGCATGGTTGCGCCAGTCGTTGAAGTCGCCGGCCACGATGAGCGGCGCCTGCGGATCGGCGATTGATTCCATGCGCCGAGCCAGCGCGGCCATCTGGCGGCGGCGCGTCGCGGCGGTCAGGCCGAGATGCACGCAAACGCACTGGATCGGCGGTGCATCGGCGGCCAGCTCGACTTCACAGTGCAGCAGGCCGCGCCGCTCGAAGCGGTGATCCGAGACATCCTGGTTGTGGCTGCTCAATATCGGAAAACGGCTCAGAATGGCGTTGCCGTGGTGGCCGTGGTCGTATACCGCATTTCCGCCGTAGGCGGTCGACGGCCAGATGTCACGCGCCAGAAACTGGTGCTGCGGTTCGCTCGGCCAGTCCTGGTGGCGGCGCGCGTGGCCGAAGTGCAAGCCCTGTACCTCCTGCAAGAAGACGATGTCGATGTCGAGCTGACGCAAGCGCTCGCGCAGTTCGTGAATCACCATGCGGCGGTTGAACTGGGAAAACCCCTTGTGGATGTTGTAGGTGCAGATGCGCAGGGTCATATCGGTCGTGGCCGCGAATTCAATCGCGGCATAATCGCTTGATGGACAGCTATCGACAGGTATAGCAGAAGCCATAGGTTGAATGCACGCGATCTATCGAATCCATTCGTCCGAGGCGGCGATTGCGGCGCGCGTCGAGGCGCTGGCGATCGAGCAAAGCGTCGAGTGTCCGCCGGGCGCGGTGCGTGATGCGCGCGTACGCGACGAGGTCGCAGGGCGGGTGCTGGCTAGCGAAATAGCGGGCAATGATCTTTTCAATGTGCGCGTCGCGCTGACGCTCGAAACGGTCAGCGACGACGCGGCGCGACTGCTCAACATGCTGTTCGGCAATTCCTCGCTGCAACCGGATGTGGAATTGATCGGCGTCGAATGGCCGGACGGATCGCCGGCCCTGCCCGGACCGCGCTTCGGGGTCGCCCGGATGCGCGCACGAACAGGCGTCGTGCGGTCCGCTCGGTTGTTTGGCGCTCAAGCCGCGGGGATCGAGTACCGAGACGCTGGCCGCTCTGGCGTACCGCATGGCGTGTGCGGGCCGCGACGTAATCAGGGACGAGCACGGCCTCGCCGATCCGTCCAGCGCGCCCGTCGAGGAACGGGTGCCGGCAATGCCGCGCGTGACAGGCCGCAGTTGCCCGATGAAGCGGACCCGTGCGGCGTTGCGCGCCGATCCCGACGTCGCGGCATTTATTCGCGTGTAACACCAAGCGCGGAACGAACGACGGCGCCCGTGGGCGCCGCGTTGTTCGGGCAACGTTGCGTGTCGCCTCAGGACACCGCGAGCATGCGTTCGAGCGCGATCTTTGCCTGCTCGGCTTCGTGCGGCGGCACCGAGATACGGTTGACTACCTTGCCTTCGACGAGATTCTCCAGCGTCCACGCCAGGTGTTGCGGATCGATGCGCTGCATCGTCGAACACATGCACACCGTGGGCGCCATGAACTGCACGATCTTGCCTTCGGGCTTCATTTCTTCGGCGAGGCGGTTGACCAGATTCAGTTCGGTGCCGACCAGCCAACGCGTATTTGGCGCGCCGGCCTTGATGGTGTTAATGATGAATTCGGTCGAGCCGACGAAATCGGAGGCCTTGCACACCTCGAGATTGCTCTCCGGGTGGGAGATCACGAGGCCGTCGGGGTGCTGCATGCGCCAGCGACGGATGTGGCTTTCCTGGAACATCTGGTGGACCGAGCAGTGGCCTTTCCACAGCAGGATCTTGGCCCTCTTGATCTGCTCGGACGTCAGGCCGCCGTATTCCAGATCGGGATCCCACACCACCATGTCTTCCAGCGGGATGCCTTTCTTGTAACCGGTCCAGCGGCCGAGGTGCTGGTCGGGGAAGA
>CBDULG010000083.1:0-10903 GCA_965367985.1 uncultured Rhodocyclaceae bacterium | reverse complement strand
TCTGCGACATGCTCGGCGTCGAGCGCAACGACGTTTTGCGCATGCATGTCGGCGACTGGCAGGCCGAGTTCACACGCGATCAGGTGCGCGCGATGATCCGCGATGGCACGCTGGCACGTGGCGCGCAGCGCTTCGAGACCACACACCGGCGCGCCGACGGTTCCACCTACGTCGCCGAAGTCAGCGCACGGGTGGTGTCGTTCGACCGGCAGCGCGTCGCCATTGCCAGCGTGCGTGACATCTCCGAACGCAACTCGGCGGCGCGCGAGCAGGCGCATGAGCACGCCCAGCTTGCGGCGCACGCGGTCGCGCAGGCCGATGAACTGCTCGCGGCGCAGCGCCATGCATCGCAGGCGGTACTCGCCAAGGAAAGTTTTCTTGCCAACGTGGCGCATCATCTGCGCACCCCGACCCATGCCGTGCTCGCATTCGCCGGGCTCGGCCTGCAGCACACAGCGGGCAGCGACACGCCCGGCGAGACGTGTTTTCAGCGCATCCTGCGCAGTGCGGAGCAACTCGACGGTTTTGTCGACGACCTGATCCTGCTCACCAGCCTGGAGTCTGGCGAGCGCGCTGTGTCGCTCGCGCCTGTCAATCTCGAGGCACAGATTCGCGCCGCGCACAGTGAACTGACGGTGGTGCTGAATCGAAAGGAGATCGAGTTGGCGGCCGAGGTGCCGCCGGGGGCCAGCGCGATGCTCGATGCGGCGCTGCTGCGCCGGCTACTCGCCGCACTGCTTGCCCATGCGGTCCGGCGCTCTCCCGCTGCGGCAACGATCGATCTCACGCTGCGCGAGAAGTGCGCGCGCGGCAGCGCCGACATCGCCCGCGCAGGCTATACCCTCTCGGTACGCGACGCTGGTGCGGCGGTGGACGACGCGTCGCGGGCGCGCTACTTCGAAGCGTTCTTCGATCGCACTACGCCGCCGGCGGGCGGCGACACCGGGCTGTCGCTTGCGCTCGCGGCGCAGATCGTCCGCGTGCATGGCGGTACCATCCGAGCGCAGGGCGGCGAAAACGGCGGTCTGACCGTTTCGCTGTGGCTGCCGCGCGACGGTCCACCGCAGGCCGTAGCGGACGGCGCGAGCGACACCGCGGATTCCGCGTGAACACGCCCCGTTGCTAAGCCGGCGCCGCGCGGTCCGCGCTACAATTCGGCGCATCAGGGATTGCGCACAGTGCGAACCGGCGGCGTGCGCAGCGGTCTGAAACGCGTCGCTGGCGGACCAGCATTTCAAGAACAGGTGGTATGAAAGACATATTCAGAGCGTATGCGCGCTCGATAAAAAGCCTCACCGAGCGCGGTGTGCTGTGGCATCTGGTATGGCCGTCGCTGGTCGCCATCGTGCTTTGGCTGGTGCTCGCGGTGATCTTCTGGACCCCCGCGGTGGACATGGTGATGAGCTGGGTGGAGGCGTGGCCGTGGGCGGCCGAGCGCCTGGGTAGCTCCGAACTGGGTGCGGCGGCCATGCTGGTGGCCATCAAGATCATGCTCGGCGTGCTGTTGCTGCCTGTCGTGTACGTCACCGCAGCGGTGCTGGTGGCAGTGGTGGCCTTGCCGCTGATGCTCGAGAAGGTCGCCAAGGTGCGTTACAGCGAAGTCGAAATGCGCCATGGCGGCAGTAACATCGGCAGTGTGCTCAACGCGATTGCCGCGGTCGCCGTATTCGGCGCCGGCATCCTGCTTTCTCTGCCATTCTGGCTGATCCCTGGCGTCGGTCTGCTGGCGTCGATCCTGCTGACCGCGTGGCTCAACACGAAGGCTTTCGGCTACGACGCGCTGATGTTGCATGGCGACGCCGAGGAGATGCGGCGGCTCACGCAAGAACACCGCACCAAGCTGCTCGGTTTGGGCGTTGGATGCGCGCTCCTAGCCTACATCCCCATCGTCAATCTCTTCGCGCCGGCCTTTTGCGGCCTTGCCTTCGTGCACTATCTGCTCGAAGCGCTGCAGCGCGATCGTGCCGCACGCTGGGTGGTTGCCGACGCGGGCGTGCCGCAGGAGGCGGCGCGATGAATTTTGGCGCGCTGATCATTGGCGACGAGATCCTCTCAGGGCGGCGCGAGGACAAGCACCTGCGCAAACTCATCGAATTGCTCGCGGCACGCGGCCTCATGCTGTCGTGGGCACGCTACGCGGTGGACAGTCCGCCCTTGCTCGAGTCGGCGTTGCGCGATTCCTTCGCCAGCGGCGACACCGTCTTCAGCTTTGGCGGCATCGGCGCCACGCCGGATGATCACACGCGTGAAGTGGCGGCAAAGGTGCTCGAAACACCGCTTCAATTGCACCCCGAAGCGGAGCGCATCATCCGCGAGAAATTCGGTGAGGAGATCAACCCTCACCGCCTGAACATGGGCGTCTATCCGGCCGGTGCAGAGATCATTCCCAACCCCTACAACCAGATTCCCGGCTTCGCCATCGCGCGGCATTATTTCGTGCCCGGTTTCCCGGTGATGGCCTGGCCGATGGTCGAATGGGTGCTCGACACCCATTACGCGCACCTGTTTCACGCCGAAGACTATGTCGAGCGGTCGGTGATCGTGTGGGATGCGTACGAGAGCCGGCTGGTCGATCTCATGGAATCGGTGACCGCGGATTTCGCCGGCGTGACGGTGTTCAGCCTGCCGGCCTTTGCCGAAGGCGCGCGCCGAAGGCGTGTCGAGTTGGGCGTCAAGGGGCCGGTGGCGGCGGTGGATACGGCAATGGGTCACATTCTTGCAGTGCTCGCCGAGCGTGGCTACCAATGGGACGACAAGATCTGATCGCGCCCGCCAAGCCGCGGGTGATCGAGCTGCGCGGGCGGCCGGTACCGTATGTGTTGCGCCGCGCCGCACGGCGCACGCTGGGGATCCGCGTCAACGGCGGGGGCGTGTGCGTATCGGTGCCACACGACGCGCCGCACAGCGCGGTCGAAGCGTTTCTGCGGGCGAACGATCACTGGCTGCTCGGCAAGCTCGACGCGTGGCAGGCACGACCCGCGCCGCCCACCATCGCAATGCGCGACGGCGCCCGCTTTCCGCTGTTTGGCCGTCCATGTCACTTGCAGGTGATACGTGGGCGGGGCGCCCCGCGGTGGACGCCGGCGGCGGACGATACGCCGGCCATGCTGCAGCTGCGCTGCATTGCCGGCCAGTCGATCAAGCGCGCCGCCCTGCGCGCCATACAGGCTCGCGCGCTGTCACGTTTCGAGGCGCGCGTGGCGGCCTTCGCGGCGCAGCTCGGCGTGCCCCCGCCGCGCGTCAAACTGACCTCGGCGCGCACCCGCTGGGGCAGTTGCAGTGCGCACGCCATCCGCCTGCACTGGCGTCTCGTCCATCTGCCCGATGCGCTGGTCGATTATGTGGTCGCGCATGAAGTCGCGCACCTGCGCCACATGGATCACTCGGCGGCGTTCTGGGCGCTGGTGGAGCAGCTTTACCCCGGCGCCCGCGGCGCGCGCCGACAATTGCGCGAGGCCGGCCGAACGCTGCCCGAGCTGACCGAGTCAGCACCGGTAACCGCCGACTGAGCATTCCTCATTTTGCCGTCACAGGAGATAGCACCATGCGCCTGCTGCACACCATGATTCGGGTCGGCGACCTCGACCGTTCGATCGGTTTCTATACCGAAGTGCTCGGCATGAAGTTGATTCGCCGGCAGGATTATCCGGACGGCCGTTTCACGCTCGCCTTCGTTGGTTACGGACCCGTAGCGGAAACGGCGGTGATCGAGTTGACCCACAATTGGGACACCGATCACTACGACCTGGGGAATGGATTCGGCCACCTGGCGGTGGCCGTTTCAGACGCCGCGGCAGCCTGCGATGCGATTCGCAAGCGCGGCGGCAAGGTGGTGCGCGAAGCGGGTCCGATGAAGCATGGCACCACCGTGATTGCCTTCATCGAAGACCCCGACGGCTACAAGATCGAGCTGATCGAGCGCGACTGAAGATCGGTCAGACGGATTCACCGGTCGCGGCGCGCAGACATTCGGCGAAATCGTCGAGTGCGGCGTCGAAACGGGTGAGTGCGGCGCGCAGGCCGTCGTGGCGTCCCTCACGGCACAGGGACTCGATGCGCGTTGCGGCGACCACTGCCTTGTCGGCGGAAAAATTGGTCACGGCGCCCTTGATCGCATGGGTGGCGGCCATCGTTGCCTGCAGATCACCACTGTCCGCCGCACGCGCCAGTTGCGCGCGCATCTGCGCCTCATCGACCAGGTACAGCTCGGCGAGCTGATCGAACAGATCGCGGTCGTCCCCAAGATTCGACAGCACGGTGGACAGGTCGAAGGCGCCGGCGTCGCCGCTTGGGGCATAACGACTCGGCGGCGCGCTGTCGCCGATCGACGCGAGGGTCGCCGCAAGCGCCGCCGGCTGCACCGGCTTGGCAATGTATTCGTCCATGCCGGCGGCCAGGCAGCGTTCGCGGTCGCCCGGCATGGCGTTGGCGGTCATCGCGATGATCGGTGTGTATTGTTCGCGCGCGCGTTCGATTTCGCGCAGACGCGCCGTGGCGTCGAAACCATCCATCTCCGGCATCTGCACGTCCATCAAAATGACGTCGAAGCGCGTGCTTGCGCAGGCCTCCAGCGCTTCACGGCCGTTGTGGGCGAGCAGCGTGACATGGCCGAGTTTTTCCAGCAGGCGCAGCGCCAGCGTCTGATTGACCTTGTTGTCTTCGACCAGCAGCACATTGAGGCGGCGGCGCTGTTCGCGCAGGCTGTGGCGGGTGATCAGCGGCTGTGCGCCGTCGGCGCCGAGTGCCTGAAGGATGGCATCGAGCAGATCGGAGGGCAGCAGCGGGCGCGTCAGATAGGCCTGGATGCCCAGCTCACGGCAGCGCGCCGCGTCGCCGCGCTGCCCGGCGTTGGCAGTCATGAGGCGCACCGGGGGCAGCGTGTCGACTTGCTGCTGCAGGGTTTCGAAGAAATCGAAGGCGTCCATGTCGCCCAGATCGGCATCGACCACCATCACCTGGTAGGGCGTGTCGCCGGCGGCCGCAAGCGTGCGCAGCGCAGCGCTCGCGCTGTCTCGCACCGTGCATACCATGTGCCAACTCTCCAGCATGCCGACCAGGTGACGCCGCGCCACCTCGTTGCCGGCGGCCACCAGCACGCGCAAGGTGGTCAGATCGGTATTGCGCGCGTGAACCAGCGATGGCGTGCGGGCGCGCGCGAAGCGCGCGGTGAAATGGAAGGTGCTGCCTTTGCCGGGCGTGCTGTCGACCCACATTCGCCCGCCCATGCCGCGCACCAAGTGGGCGCAGATAGCCAGCCCCAGGCCGGTGCCGCCGTATCGCCGCGTGCTCGTCGTGTCCGCCTGCGCGAAGGCCTCGAAGATTACCTGCTGCTTGTCGTCGGCGATGCCGATACCGGTATCCTCGACCGAAATCTGCAACAAAGCCTCGTCGGCATGGCTCTCGGCGAGCGCGACATGCACGTTGATGTGGCCTTGCTCGGTGAATTTGAGCGCGTTGGAGATCAGGTTGATGAGGATTTGACGCACCCGGTGCGGGTCGCCGACAAGCTGGTCGGGCACCATCGCATCGACGTGGTAGGAGAGCGTCAGGCCGCGTCGCGTAGCGGCCTCGCGCAGCGTGTCATGTGCGAGTGCGACACAGTCGCGCAATCCGAAGCCAATGCGCTCGAAATCGAGCTTGCCCGACTCGATTTTGGAGAAGTCAAGAATGTCGTTGATGATCTTGAGCAGCGTGTCGGCCGACTGCTTGACCATCTCAAGATACTTGTGTTGCGCTTCGTCCGCGACGTTTTCGAGCGCCAGGTCCGTCATGCCAATGATGGCGTTCATCGGCGTGCGGATCTCGTGACTGATATTGGCGAGAAAGTCGCTCTTGGTTCGATTGGCCTGCTCGGCGGCGAGCTTTGCGTCACGCATCGAGCGTTCTAGCTCCTTGCGCATGGTGATGTCATTGGCCGAGCCGGCAAAGCCGCTGAGTGAACCGTCATCGGCGTGCACCGGGCGAATGACGGTATCCAGCCACAGCGCTTCGCCGTTGGCTGCCGTGGCGCGGATGTCGGTGCGCAGCGTCGCTGCCTTGCCTGCGGCGAGGGTGGCGGCAAGCGTTCGCACGCGCCGGCGCTCGGCGAGCGGTAGCCAGACCAGGGCGCTGCGGCCAAGCACCCGTTCGACCGGCAGCACGTTCAACTGCATCCAGGTCGGGTTGAGGTATGTCCAGCGCATTTCCGCGTCGGTTTCGAAGACCAGCGCGCTGAGGTTATCGAGGACGCCGCGCAGCTTGGCCTCGCTGGCGGCGATCGAGGCTTGCGCGGCCTTGCGTGCGCTGATGTCGCGCAAATAAGCCGTGAAGCGCGCTGCGCCCTGCTGCGCGACCGGCAGTACGGTGAGTTCCGCCGGAAAGGTCTGCCCGTTCTTGCGCATGGCGCGAACTTCGATCAGCCGGTTGAGCACCTGCGGCGCGCCGCCCTGCAGGTAGCGTTGCATGCCCTTGGCGTGCGCGGCACGCAGGTCGGGCGGAATGATGCAGTCTTCCATGCGCTGGTGCAGCACTTCGTCGCGCGTGTAGCCGAAGGTGGCCTCTGCGGCCGGGTTGAATTCGACGATGCGGCTGCGCGCGTCGATGGTGACGATGCAGTCGAGCGCGCCTTCCGAGATCGCCCGCCGGTCCGCTTCGCTTTGTGCATGCGCGCGGCGCAACGCGTCGAGTTGCCGCGCGAGGTTTTCGACTGCGCCGGCCAGCTGTCGTGTTTCGACAGTGGCCGCCGGGTGCGCCGCGGCATCGGCGCTGCTGTGGGCAAGGTCGCTGGCGAACTGCGTGCTGGCGGCCAGGTCGTCCAGCGGGCGCCGCATGAAGCGTGGCGTGAGCCATGTGGCGCAGGCAATCAACAGCGCTGCGCCGAACATGCCGGCCAGCGTCCCGGCGGCGCCGAAGCCGTTTGCGGGTGGCCGAGAAGTGATCTGCACCCACCCCATGGGCGCGATCGGGCCGATTGGCGACCATACGCTGATCGCGCCCTCGGACGCACGCGCGAAGCGCATGCCGTCGGAGGCGGCGGGTGGCGGCTGCATGCGCGTCGCGTCCACGGCGCGCAGGCTGCCGCGTGCATCGCGTGCCACCGCGGCAAGGGTGTGTCCCTGGCGGTCGGCAAGCGCTATCGCGCGCACCTGGGCGAAGCCGTCGAAACTGCCGAGCGCCCGGGCGAGTGCCGTCTGGTCGGTGGCGGCGACGTCGTTTGCGGTCACCGCGGCGATATGTGCGGCAAGCGCATGCGTGTCCGTAAGATGGGTATGCTCCGTCAGCACCGCCTGCCGATGGCTGCCGTATACCGCTGCGATTAGAAGGACCACACCTGACAGGCCCGCACCGAGCAGGGCCAGACGCCCGCGTAGCGTGGTCGGCGCGAGGCGGGTGAGCAGCGCGTGCATGCGGTCAGTCGCCTTCATCCTGGAAGCGCGTGCGAATGTCGAGCACGGCATTCCAATCGCATAGCAGGGCGTCTACGCACAATGGATCGAAATGGGCGCCGCGCCCGTCGCGCAGCAGCTTGGTGGCGTCCTCGAGCGACCATGCCCGTTTGTAGGGGCGCGCCGAGGTGAGTGCGTCGAACACGTCGGCGACCGCGACGATTCGTCCGACCAGCGGAATCTCGTCACCGGCAGTGCCATTGGGGTAGCCGGAACCGTCGAATTTTTCATGGTGGGTGAGCGCGATGGTTGCGGCCATCTGAATCACCGGCGAGGTCGAACCCTTGAGAATGTCGTAGCCGATCGCCGCATGGTCCTTCATGACCTCGAATTCTTCGGGGGTCAGGCGGCCCGGCTTGAGCAGGATTTGATCGGGGATGCCGAGCTTGCCGACATCGTGCATTGGCGCCGCCTGCAAGATGGTGTCGACGAATTCATCGTCCTGGTCGAGCTGCCGCGCGATACGCGCCGAGTAGTGCGCCATGCGCTGGATGTGCGCGCCTGTTTCGGGGTCGCGAAACTCGGCGGCGCGGGCGAGCCGGGTGACCGTTTCGCGCTCGCGATCATGGATTAGCTTGGTGGCCTTGGTGACCTCGGTCTCGAGTGTGCGCGCCCGTTCGCGCGTCGCCAGGTGGGCACGGCGCAGCGCCAGCATGTTGTGCACGCGCGGCTGAAACTCGTTGCGATCGACCGGCTTGTTGAGGAAATCGGTGGCTCCGGACTTGAGTGCGTCGTAGCGGGTCTGGCGTTCGTGGTCGGCGGTGACCATGAGAATCGGAACGTCCTGCCGGTTTCCCATGTTTCGCAGGCGGCGGATGAATTCGACGCCGTCAAGCCCGGGCATCATGTAGTCGACGATGATCAGGTCGGCTTCATTGTTCTGGCACCACGCCAGGCCGGCCTGTGGATCGGCGAACGGTAGCGGTTCGCAATCGGGCAATTTGCCGACGAGCGCCTGCATCAGGGTGAGGTTGAGCGGCGTGTCGTCAATAATGGCAATTTTCATGAGCTCTTGTCGGGCAAGGATGTCTCATGGCTTTATCGGCCGCCAGATCAGCGAGTTGAGGATTCCCGCCGGGCGGCCTCCGTGGCAGGTGATCGATCGCTCGCGCGATGCCGGATGCGCACGGGCGCCATCGTCAGCGCGCCTTGATGGAGTGCGGTCGGCGGGCGTTCAGGCGGCAGGGGTGTGCTCGCGCCAATCGGCGTGGGTCGGCAACTCGCCCTGGCGATTGCGCTCGAGGAAGCCGATCAGCGCTTCGCCGCTTATTGGCTCGGAGAGCAGATACCCCTGCACCGTGTCGCAGCCCTCGCTTTTGAGGTGAGCGAGCTGCCCGGGCGTTTCGACACCTTCGGCGCAAACGGCCATGTTGAGCGACCGTGCCATCGCGATGACCGCGCGGACGATTGCCGCGGCTTCGGTGACATCGGGTAGCTCCTTGACGAACGTGCGGTCGATCTTCAGGCGGTCGAACGGGAAATTGCGCAGATAGGCGAGTGAGGAGTAACCGGTGCCGAAATCGTCCAGCGCAATGCGGATGCCGGCACGCTTGAGCGTCTTCAACTGGGTCTCGGCGATACGCTGATCGTTGAGAAACACCGACTCGGTGAGTTCGAGTTCGACCCGCTCGGGCGCCATACCGGCCTTCTTGAGTACGGCGATGATGTGGTCGCACAGATTGGGGTTGATGAACTGTGCCAGCGACAGGTTGATCGCCACGGTGATTTCGTCGCCCCACAGCGCGGCCTGGCGCACCGCTTCGTCGATGATCCAGTTGCCGATGGTCTCGATCTGCCCCGATTCCTCGGCGACCGCAATGCACTCCTGCGTGTTGATACGGCCCAGACGCGGATGCGCCCAGCGCAACAAGGCTTCACAGGCGGTGACCCGACCTGTCGCAAGGCTGAATTGCGGCTGGAAGGCCAACTGGAATTCACCGCGCTGCAGCGCGCCGCGCAGTTCGTGCTCGAGGAACAGGCGGCGGCGCGCGCGAGTGTCCATTTCGTAGTCGAAAAAGCGGAAACGATCTTTGCCCTCGTACTTAGCCGCGTACAGCGCGATATCGGCATTCTTGAGCAGCTGGTCTCCGCTAAGGCCATCCTTGGGGGCCCGCGCAATGCCGATGCTGACGCCGATGCGTACGCGCGTGCCGTCGATTTCACACGGATCGCCGAGCGTCTGGATGAGCCGGTCGGCGAGTTCTTCGGCTTCTTCCGGTGACACATCGCCCCAGCGGATGATCGCGAATTCGTCGCCGCCCAGGCGCGCCACGACATCGGTGCGCCGGGTGCGCCCAAGCAGGCGCTGGGCGACGACACGCAGCAGGCTGTCACCAAAGCTGTGGCCGAGCGAGTCGTTGACCGCCTTGAAGTTGTCCAGATCGAGGCAGAGCAATAGCGCCGCCGTGCGGTTGCCGCTCGAGGTGTCCTCGATCTGTTCGAGCGCTTCCTGAAAGCTGTGCCGGTTGGACAGGCCGGTGGTGTTGTCATAGTGCGCCAGGCGCGCAACTTCGCGTTGCGCGGCGAGCGATTGGGTGACGTCGGTGCCGACGCCGCGCCATCCAGTGAGCACGCCAGCCTCGTCGGTCAGCGGCTTGGCGGTCAGCGACCACCAACGTGTTTCGCCGTCGAGCACCACCGGCGCGAGCACATCGCGAAACGGCGCGTCGGAGCCGAAGCTCGATCGCAGACGCTCGAGTGCCTGACGCTCTTCGGCTGGCGCGCGATTGAGCGTGTGGGCAATGAGGCCGAGAAACGATTCGTTGAGCAGCGCACTTTCACTGCGTCCGAAGACATTGGCCATGCGCCGCGACACATGCGTAAGCCGGCCTTCGGCATCGACTTCCCACAGCCAGTCGCTGGCGCTTTCTTCAAAGTCGCGCAGCAGCAGACCAATCAGCTGGCGCTGCCGTTCGCCTTCCGCCTCGGCGGTCAGCCGTGCACCGAAGGTCTTGGCATTGGACAACACGCTGCCGATGACGACCAGGGTGTAGATGGTAAGCAGCATGGCCAACTCGACGGCCATCAAGTGCTCCATGCGGATCAAGCCGATTGCCGAGCACACGCCGAGCACGATCACATAGGTGAGGGCGGCCTGCGGCACGGTCGCCAATGCAAAACCGCCCGCGCACAGCATGCCGGCGGTGATCGTCATGAGCATCATCTGCGCTTCGCGCGAGCCCAGCGGCAGCATGACAACTGGCACCGCCGACCAAAGCAGTGCAAGCAGCCCGGCGTGCTTGGCGGCGCGAGGCGATGCGGTAAGCGGTGCCGCGGTGCGCTTCCATTTCAGCCACGCTTCCATGCCGACACCGGCGCTATACAGAATGCATACAATCCAGCCGAGCAGCAGCGCGGGGTTGAGCGTGTTGCGCAAGGCCCACGCGACGATTCCCGCGTTGAGCGCATTGGCAAACATGGTAAGCGGGGTGAGTTGAAGCACGCCCTGAATCTGGCGCGCACGGAAGCGCCCGGCGAGC
>CBDULG010000082.1:0-10949 GCA_965367985.1 uncultured Rhodocyclaceae bacterium | reverse complement strand
TCCCGGCCTAAACGCGGTGGGTCCGGCAAGCAACTACTCAGTGCTCACCGATTTCCAGACCTGGGTGTGCGCCTTTGCGATGCTGCTCGGGCGGCTCGAGATCTTCACCCTGCTGGTGGTGCTCACCCCCAGCTTCTGGCGCAAGTAGCCATCGGCGCTGCGTATGACCCGATACGCACCCGTGACACGCGCCTTAGGCCTGATCCTGATGGCTTTCGCCGTCATGATGGCCTTCCCGCTGGCGGTCTCCTGGCTGACGGACGACGGCGCCACCACCGCCTATGACGAAGCGCTCGCCATCACCTTGTTCATCGGTCTGGCGCTGTGGGCAACAGCCCGCCGCAGCACGCGTCAACTGCGGGTGCGGGATGGTTTTCTGCTGGTTGCCGCAACTTGGCTGATCACGCCGCTGTTCGCCATGCTGCCCTTGCTGCTGTATCTGCCCGAATTGTCGCTCACCGATGGCTACTTCGAAGCCGCGTCCGGGCTCACGACGACGGGCGCCACGCTGCTGTCGGACCTCCACCGGTTGCCCGTTTCGATCAATCTGTGGCGGTGTTTCCTGCACTGGATCGGCGGCATGGGGGTTATCGTGCTGGTGGTGGCGATCCTGCCAATACTGGGCATTGGCGGGCGCCAGATCATCAAGGCGGAAGTGCCGGGTCCGTTCAAGGAGTCCTCGCTCACGCCGCGCATTGCCGAAACCGCGAAGGGTCTATGGGCCACCTACGCGCTGCTCACCATCGGCTGCGGCATCGCGCTATGGTTGGCCGGAATGGACGGCTGGAACGCAATCATCCACGCCTTTTCGATCATGGGCCTGGGCGGATTCTCGACCGCCGACGCCTCGCTCGGAGCGTTTAATAGCGTGTCGATCGAAGCCGTGACGATCGTCTTCGCCTGCGCCGCCGGGCTCAACTACGCCACCCACTATCTGGTCCTCACGCGGCGCAGCCTCGCGCCATACGGGCATGACCCGGAACTACGCTATTTCTTCCTTGTGCTCGCGGGCAGTGTGATCCTGCTGACCGCGTTCCTGTTTGCCCAGGCGGCCCACGAAAGTCTGCCCACAACCTTTCGCGTCGTCGCCTTTCAAGTCGTCTCGATGGCTACCTCACTCGGTCTGACCACTACGGACTACACGCACTGGCCAATGTTCGCGCAGTTGTGGCTGCTTTTCGTCGGCAGCTTCGCCGCCTGCTCCGGATCGACCGGCGGCGGCATCAAGATGCTGCGCGCGATCATCCTCTACAAGCAGCTGTATCGCGAAGTCGAACGCGCGCTGCATCCCGCGGCGGTTCGACTGGTCAAGATCGGCAGGACGCCTGTGAACGACACGATCCTCTACGCGGTGCTCGCCTTTAGCTTCGTCTACATGTCGAGCATTGTCGTCCTCACCTTGCTGCTCGGCGCCAGCGGCCTTGACATGGTCACCGCCTTCTCGGCCGTCATCGCCTGCCTCAACAACACCGGCCCGGGACTCAACGCGGTCGGTCCGGCCGCCAACTATGCGGTATTGAGCGACTTCCAGACCTGGGTGTGCGCGTTTGCCATGATTCTCGGCCGGCTTGAGCTATTTACCCTGCTGGTGGTCTTCACACCCGCCTTCTGGCGCCGCTGATGACCGCGGTGTTGACGCCGTCGGGTGCGGCGTTGCGTCAAAAGCCGGATAATCCATCTCTCTACAGTCGCCACACGATCGAACAAGGACCCCCTGTGAGCCCCTTGCGCAACGACACTTTCCTGCGCGCGCTGTTGCGCCAGCCCACCGAATACACGCCACTGTGGCTGATGCGCCAGGCGGGTCGCTATCTCGACGAATACCGCGCGACGCGCGCCCGAGCCGGCAGTTTCATGCAGTTGTGCAAGAGTCCGGCGATGGCCTGCGAAGTCACCCTGCAGCCCCTCGAGCGCTACGATCTCGATGCCGCGATCCTCTTCTCCGATATCCTCACGGTGCCCGACGCGATGGGCCTCGGGCTGTATTTCGTCGAGGGGGAGGGCCCGCGCTTCGAGCGGCCATTGCGCGACGAGGCTGCGATCCGCGCGCTGCGCGCCCCCGATCCGCTCGGCGAGCTGCGCTACGTGATGGACGCAGTGACCGAAATCCGTCGCGCCCTTGATGGCCGCATGCCACTGATCGGCTTCTCCGGCAGCCCGTGGACGCTCGCCTGCTACATGATCGAGGGCGGCGCGTCGAGCGACTACCGCCAGATCAAAACGCTTGCGTACACGCGCCCCGAGCTGCTGCGCCACATTCTCGAGGTCACCAGCGACGCGGTCACCGCCTATCTCAACGCGCAGATCGCCGCCGGCGCACAGGCGGTGATGATTTTCGATTCATGGGGTGGCGTGTTGTCGCACCATGCCTACCGCGAATTCTCGCTGCGCTACATCGAGCGCATCGTCGCCAGCCTGACGCGGGAAGCCGACGGCCGCCGCGTGCCGAGTATCGTGTTCACCAAGGGCGGCGGCCTGTGGCTCGAGTCGATTGCCGATTGCGGCTGCGAGGCGGTCGGCGTCGACTGGACGATCGACATCGGCGAGGCCCGCCGGCGGGTCGGCGAGCGCGTCGCGCTGCAAGGCAATCTCGACCCGGCCATCCTCTTTGGCACGCCGGACGCCATCGCCAGCGAAACCCGCCGCGTGCTCGACGCGTTTGGCGCGCATCCGGGCCATGTGTTCAACCTCGGCCACGGCATTTCTCAATTCACGCCACCAGAACATGTCAGCGTACTGGTCGATACCGTGCATGGCCACAGCAGGGCAATGCGTCAGCGCGGCTGAACCGATCCGCCACGCAGCACGCCGATCGCACATTTTTAGTGGATTGGGGTTGACTTATGCACATGAACCGTTGCGCGTGCCACTGTGACAACGATTCTGCGATCTGCGCGGCAGCGTTTTATAACTATTTGTTTTTGAACGATTATTTTTCGCGTATAAAATGCGTTAGGTGGCGGAATGCCTTGCCGGACGCGGGTTTTCGGGCAGTTTTCTCGAGTTTCCCACAATGTTATCCACAGGTCGTGTGCACAAGGCAATATTACAGTTTTGTGGCAGGCAGTTAGTCGTTTTTCCGATTATCCACCTTCAGTCACAAACACAAGTCACTGAATCCATTTGATAATCGCGCTGTCGCACGGAAAACATGATGCCAATCGTCCGCGTAGCGCTTCCCGTGCCACTCCCACAACTCTTTGATTACGTATGTGATTCTGCCGTCGAAGCGGACATTGGCCGATGCGTCCGGGTGAATTTCGGGCGCCGCGTGGAAACCGGTGTCATCGTCGCCCTGAGCGATCACAGCGACGTGCCCGCCGAGCGCCTGAAGGCCGTCGAACACATATCGCGGGACATCCCCGCGCTGCCCGCCGACTGGCTTGCACTGACGGCGTTCGTCGCCGCCTACTATCACGCGCCGCCGGGCGAAGTCATGAATCTGGCAATGCCGCCCGATCTGCGACGCGCCAGCGAGGTCGACAGCGGCGACGACGACCCCTTGCTGACGCTTACCCCGGCCGGGCACAGCGCGCTCGCCGAGCGTGGCCGCCCGTCACGTGCTCGACGCCTGCTGGGCGCGCTGGCCGCGGCAGGCGCGACGCGCAAATCCACGCTGGGCCAGTGGGCCGACGGCGCGGCCTGTGCCGATTTGCAGCGGCGGCGCTGGATCTACGCGGTGACCCCCGCCGATCCGGCGCGCACCGCGGGCACACTGCCCGTGCTCAATGATGAACAGCACGCCGCTGTCGCGGCGGTCGCGGGTGCCACGGCGGGTTTCCATCCGTATCTGCTGCAAGGGGTGACCGGGGCGGGGAAGACCGAAGTCTATCTGCGCCTGATCGAACACACCCTGCGCCGCGGCGCCCAGGCCTTGCTGCTGGTGCCCGAGATTGCGCTCACACCCCAGCTCGAGCAGCGCGTCGTCGCGCGCTTTCCGGATGCGCGAATCGTTGCAATGCATTCCGGCGTCGCCGACGGCGCGCGCTCGCGCGGCTTCGTGCGGGCGATGAAGGGCGAGGCGGATATCGTTCTCGGCACACGGCTGGCCGTCTTTACGCCCTTACCGCGCCTCGGCCTGATCCTCGTCGATGAAGAACACGACGCCTCGTACAAGCAGCAGGAGGGGGTGCGCTACTCGGCGCGCGATGTCGCGGTGTGGCGGGCGCGCCAGCGCGAAGTGCCGATCGTGCTCGGCTCGGCGACGCCGTCGCTGGAGACTTGGCGGCATGCAGAACAGTGCCGCTACACACGGCTGCGTCTCAGCCGCCGCGCGGTGGCGACGCAATTGCCGACGGTGCGCCTGGTCGATACACGTCGCATCGTGCTCACCGACGGCCTCAGTCCGGTGCTCGCCAAGGCCATCGAAGAGCGTCTGGCGCGCAGCGAGCAGAGCCTGCTGTTTCTCAACCGTCGCGGCTACGCGCCGGTCCTCGCCTGTCCAGCCTGCGACTGGCTCAGCGGATGTCCGCATTGTTCCGCCAATCGCGTCGTGCATCTCAAGGATCGCCGCCTGCGATGCCACCACTGCGGATTCGACAGCGCCATTCCGCATGCCTGCCCGGCCTGCGGCAACCAGGATCTGCGCCCCCTCGGGCGCGGCACGCAAAAACTCGAAGAAGCGCTTTGCGAGCGCTTCCCGCATGCCCGCGTGCTGCGCGTGGACCGCGACGTGGCGCGCTCGCGGCGCCAGTGGGTCGAGCTGCTCGCGAGGGTGCACAGCGGCGATGCCGACATTCTCGTCGGCACCCAGATGATGGCCAAGGGGCATGATTTTGCGCGCCTCACACTGGTCGGCGTGGTGGGCGCGGATGCCGCGCTCTACGCTGCCGATTTTCGTGCCCCCGAGCGCCTCTTCCAGCAACTGATGCAGGTCGGCGGGCGCGCGGGGCGCGCCTCGCTGGCCGGTGAGGTACTCATCCAGACCGCGTTTCCCGACCACCCGCTGTTCCGCTGTCTCAAGCGCCAGGACGCCGACGCATTCGCCCGTCTTGCGTTGAGCGAGCGCGAGGCCGCCGGTTTCCCGCCACTGACCTACCAGGCCATGCTCAGCGCCGACGCGCCGCGCCTCGAGCACGCGCTCGCCTTCCTCGATCGCGCACGCAGCGCGCTGCCGCTGCCCGATCGGCTGTCGATGTACGACCCGGTGCCGATGCGCTTGAGCCGCCTGGCAAATCGGGAACGCGCGCAATTGTTGCTCGAGTCGGCCGCACGCGCGCACCTGCAAGCGTTCCTCAGCCGATGGATCCCTGCGCTTTACGCGCTGCCAACCCGCGGCGAGGTGAGATGGCGCATCGATGTCGATCCACTCGATGTTTAGTTCATCGTGTCTTTCATTCGCCGGCGACGTCATGGCTTGTGGAGAAGATCGACGCATCTCAGCGGTACATCTCGCCCTTGACGCCGGTACGCCGCATAACGCCTGCGGTCGGGCCGCGGGCGACTCCTCTTCCGCCTTGCCATCGCGGCGTTTGCCTTGTTCTCCAGCCATTATCGGTCGGCGCAGACGACGGTAGCGTCGAGTCCCCTATTGTGTCGGTTCGAGCAAATTACCAGCCGTTGCGATACATTGCAGCGAACGGTGCGGGCAGCACGAAAAACACAAGCGTTCCGCCAAATGATCTGAAAAAACGGCGGAGCTCTGATAATCTGTTCGCCAAACTTCAGGTCAATGACCCTCAGGCTGGCGCCGGGGCTGCGCCGGACACAACAAGAATGAAATGGAAGAACGAGACGGTGTGATGCAAAGTTTCAATCTCAAGAAGGGTTTGGACCTGCCTGTGGCGGGTGCGCCCGAACAGACAATTCATCCAGGTGCAAAGATCCGGTCGGTGGGGGTGCTGGGTCCGGATTATGTCGGGCTGAAGCCGCGCATGATGGTGCAGGAAGGCGACGAGGTGGTGCGCGGCCAGCCGCTGTTCTGCCACAAAGACGCGCCAGAGGCGATGATCGTGGCACCGATGACCGGACGGGTTGCGGTGATCAATCGTGGCGCCCGGCGGGTGCTGGAGAGCGTGGTGATCGAGATCACCGACGCCGATGACGCGGGCCAGGATTTCAGCGCGGTGGGCAGTGCCGACACCGCGGCCGGCGTAACCGAAAAACTCTGCGCCGCCGGGTTGTGGACGTCGTTTCGCACGCGGCCCTACTCGCGAATTCCGCAGCCGGGCACGCAGCCGCAGGCGATATTTGTCACCGCGATGGACACCGAACCGCTGAGCGCCAATGCAGCGCTGGTGATCGGGCAGGCTGAAGAGGCCTTCGTTGCCGGCCTCAAGGCGGTAAGCTCGCTGACCGAGGGCAAAACGTGGCTGTGCCACGCGCCGGACGATTCCATTCCCGGGGGCGATTTGCCCGGTGTCGAGGCGGCAGCGTTTTCCGGTCCGCACCCCGCGGGACTGGCCGGGACACACATCCATTTCCTGCATCCCGTGCGCGCCGACGACACGGTGTGGACCATTTCTTATTCCGACGTGATCGCCATCGGCCGGCTAATGATGACTGGCCATATGGATCCGGCCGTGGTGATCGCCTTGTCCGGCCCGGCGGCGGCCAAGCCACGGCTCGTGCATTCGGTGATGGGCGCCTCGACCGAAGACATCACTGCGGGCGAGTTCGGCATCAACGCGCCGGTGCGGGTGATTTCCGGCTCGGTGCTGAGCGGACGGCTGGCGCAGGGACCGTTCGCTTATCTGGGCCGGTTCGCGCGGCAGGTGACGTTGATCCGCGAGGATCACGAGCAAATCCCGATGGGCTGGATCCGGCCCATGCCGGACAAATACGCGGTGCAGCCGGTGCTTGGCTCGGCCTTCAAACGCAAACTCTACAATTTCACCAGCAATCTCAATGGCGGGCGACGCGCGATGGTGCCGATCGGGACATTCGAGGAATTGATGCCGCAGGACTACCTGCCCACGCAACTGCTGCGCGCGCTCTTGGTGATGGATACCGATACCGCCCAGGCGCTGGGTGCGCTGGAGCTGGACGAAGAGGACCTTGGGCTGGTGGGGTTCGCCTGCCCGGCGAAGTATGAATATGGAATGGCGTTGCGCGACAGCCTGACCAAGATCGAGAAGGAGGGCTGAGTCCATGGGTTTGCGCAGCTTCCTTGACCGGATCGAGCCGAATTTCACCAAGGGTGGCAAGTACGAAAAACTCTTTCCCCTCTATGAGATGGTGGAGAGCTTCCTCTATACCCCCAAAACAGTGACCACTGCCGCACCCCATGCCCGCTCGTTTGTGGACATGAAGCGGATCATGACCTATGTGGTGATCGCAACGATCCCGGCGATCCTGTTCGGGCTATACAACACCGGCAACCTGACCAATGCGGCACTCGCCACGATGGGCCCCGAGGCGGCGACCGGCTGGCGTATCGGGTTGTTGCAGGCGCTGGGCATCCCGCTCGATCCAGACAGCGTTTTGGCCAGCATGGCACATGGCTTTCTGTATTTCCTGCCGATCTACCTGGTGACGCTGATCGCCGGCGGCATTTGGGAGGTGATATTTTCCACCGTGCGCGGCCATGAGGTGAACGAGGGATTTCTCGTCACCTCGATGCTCTATGCGCTGATTCTGCCGGCCACAGCACCGCTTTGGCAGGTGGCACTGGGGATTTCGTTCGGTGTCGTGATCGGCAAGGAAGTGTTCGGCGGCACAGGCAAGAACTTCCTCAACCCCGCGCTGGTGGGGCGGGCGTTCCTCTATTTCGCCTATCCGGCGGACATGTCGGGTGATGCCATATGGACGCCGGTTGACGGGTTTTCCGGTGCGACTGCGCTGGCGGTGTCGGCGGCGGAGGGGTATCAAGTGCTCGCCGCGCAGGGACTTTCCTGGATGGATGCGTTCCTCGGGTTCATGCAGGGCTGTATCGGCGAGACGTCGGCGCTGGCCAGCCTGATCGGGCTGGGTTTCCTGCTCGTCACCAAGATCGCCAACTGGCGGCTGATCGTCGGCTGCCTGGCGGGGACGATCCTATTCACACTGCTGCTCAACCTGATCGGCTCGGACACCAATCCGATGTTTGCAATGCCTTGGTACTGGCATATCGTACTCGGCGGCTACGCGTTCGGCCTTGCATTCATGGTGACCGAACCGGTCTCCGCCAGCCACACCAACGTCGGCCGCTACATCTATGGCGCGCTGATCGGCGTGATGGTGGTGCTGATCCGCGTCGTCAACCCGGCCTTCCCCGAGGGCATGATGCTGGCGATCCTGTTCGGCAATGTGTTTGCACCGCTGATTGACCATTTCGTGGTGCAGGCCAATATCAAGCGGAGGGTTCGCCGCTATGTCTGAGCAAGACAGCAAGGGCCTGTTTGCCCGCCTTCTCGAAATGCCACCGGATTCGCTGCCCAAGACCGTTTTTGTCGCTGTGGCGCTATGTCTTTGCGCCTCGATGATCGTATCGGCCGCGGCCGTCGCGCTGCGCCCGATCCAGGACGCCAATCGCCTGCGCGACAAGCAGATCAATGTATTGCAGGTGGCCGGTGTGTATGAGCCGGGGATCGACGTGGCCGAAGCCTTTGCCGCGTTCGAGCCGCATGTGCTGGAACTCGAGACCGGCCAGTTCAGCGACCAGTACGACATCGAGACCTTCGACGAGTTGGCGACCTCGAGCGATCCGGCGCTGGTGCGCGCGCTGGACGAGGATCCCGCCGGTCTTGGCACTCAACTCAAGTACCAGATGGTCTACCTGCTACGCGACGCAGGCGGCGGCCTCGACAAAGTGATTCTGCCGATCAAGGGCTACGGCCTGTGGTCGACGCTGTATGGCTTCATCGCGCTGGAAGCGAACGGCAATGACATCTACGGTCTGCAGTTCTATCAGCACGGCGAAACGCCGGGCCTGGGTGCCGAGGTGGACAACCCGCGCTGGAAGGCGTTGTGGCGGGACAAGAAGCTGTTCGACGACACCGGCGCGTTACAAATCAGAGTATCGAAATCAGCGCCGCCGGCCGGCGAGCAATTCCATGTCGACGCGCTGGCCGGGGCGACGCTGACGACGGTTGGGGTAGACAATCTGGTGCGCTTCTGGATGGGTGAGCAAGGATACCGCCCGTTCCTCGAGCGGCTCAAAGCGGGAGAGATCTGATGGCTCACACAAAGCAATCCCTGCTGGTCGATCCATTGGTCGACAACAACCCGATCACCTTGCAGGTATTGGGCATATGTTCGGCGCTGGCAGTCACGTCCTCGTTGAAAGTGGCCTTCGTGATGGCCTTGGCGGTGACCTTCGTGACCGCGTTCAGCTCGATGTTCATCTCGATGCTGCGCAACCAGATCCCCGGCTCGATCCGGATCATCGTGCAGATGGTCATCATCGCGTCGCTGGTGATCCTCGTCGATCAGATTCTCAAGGCCTACGCCTACGAGATTTCGAAGACACTGTCGGTGTTTGTCGGTCTGATCATCACCAACTGTATTGTCATGGGCCGGGCTGAAGCATTCGCGATGAAAAACCCGCCGCTCGAATCCTTTATCGACGGCGTCGGCAACGGCCTCGGCTACGGCTTGATCCTGATGCTGGTCGGCGTAATTCGTGAGTTGTTCGGCTCGGGCTCCCTATTCGGCATCACCATCCTGCAGACCGTCAACAATGGCGGCTGGTATGTCCCCAACGGGCTATTGCTGTTGCCGCCCTCCGCGTTCTTCGTGATCGGTTTGCTGATCTGGGGTTTCCGCAGCTGGAAACCGGCGCAGGTCGAAGAGCGTGAATACAAGATCCAGACGGTGGAGGCGCACTGATGGAGGGCCTGGTTTCCCTGGCCGTCAAGGCCATCTTTGTCGAGAATCTGGCCTTGTCGTTTTTTCTCGGCATGTGCACCTTCATCGCGGTCAGCAAGAAGATCTCGACCGCGCTCGGTCTGGGCATATCGGTGATGGTGGTGCAGGCGATCACCGTACCGGCCAACAACCTGCTGCTCACCGGGCTGTTGAAACCCGGTGCACTGGCGTGGGCCGGGTTTGAGGATGTCGATCTGACCTTTCTCGGCCTCATCACCTATATCGGCGTGATCGCCGCGATGGTGCAGATCCTCGAGATGATCCTCGACAAGTTCTTCCCGCCGCTTTACAACGCGCTGGGGATCTTCCTGCCGCTGATCACCGTGAACTGCGCCATTCTGGGCGGGTCCTTGTTCATGGTGGAACGCGATTACAACTTCGCCGAGGCGGCGACCTATGGCCTCGCCTCGGGCTTTGGTTGGGCGCTGGCGATCACGGCGATGGCCGGGGTGCGCGAAAAGCTGAAATATTCCGACGTGCCAGACGGCTTGCAGGGGCTGGGGATCACCTTCATCACCGCGGGGCTGATGGCGATGGCCTTCATGTCCTTCTCTGGCGTGAAACTGTAGGAGCCTCCCGGACAATGAATCGAGGTCAAAACAAGTTTAGGTCTTATGCACCCTCAGGCAATTTGGGGCGCGTTGCGCCACCTAGCGCGTTTGACCCGAAGGCCCACCGCCCGCGTTCCAGAACCGCCACGGTATGGACCGATCCCGCGACGCGCCTGCGCCTTGGCAGCGGGCCTTGTGGTCGATTCATGACTCCGATTCATCATCCGACAAGCTTCTAGGGGACAGCGCAATGGAAACCTTTTCGCTTGGCGTCGTGCTCTTCACCCTGATCGTGCTGGCGCTCGTCGGGCTGATCATGGCGGCCCGCTCGCGGCTGGTCAGTACCGGCAACGTCAACATCACCATCAACGGCGAGAAAACCATCGCGGTGCCCGCCGGCGGCAAGCTGCTACAGACACTGGCTGAGCAAAAGCTGTTCGTGCCCTCGGCCTGCGGAGGGGGTGGTACCTGCGCGCAATGTCGGGTGCGTGTACATTCCGGGGGCGGATCAATCCTGCCGACCGAGGAATCCCACATCACCAAGCGCGAGGCGGCCAGCGGCGATCGGCTGTCGTGTCAGGTGGCGGTCAAGCAGGACATGGAGATCGAGGT
>CBDULG010000081.1:0-10955 GCA_965367985.1 uncultured Rhodocyclaceae bacterium | reverse complement strand
ATCCGCCGCTTCGCCGGTATCCTTCAGGACGCCGGCATCGTGGCGACGACACGCAAGACGCGTGGTGACGACGTCGACGCGGCGTGCGGACAGCTGGCCGGTCAGGTGCAGGACAAGACCCGCCGCACGAGACTGATTCCCATCGGGAGCGAAACGCCTTCATGACCATGATCAATCAACTTGCCACGGTGGCGGCGGCGCTCATGCTCGCCGCGTGTGCAACGACCACCCAGCAGGCGCAGCAGGGCGGTTCGGCAATGCTGCAGCGGCCCGCTTCGGACCGACCCGTGACCAGTGAAGCGCAGGGCAAGGCCAAGATCCATGCCGACCTCAGCATGGCGTATCTGTCTGCACGGCGCTTCGGCGTCGCACTCGACGAAGCGCGCATGGCGCTGGCCTATGACAACGACTATGCGCCGGCGCATCATGCCAACGCGCTCGTGCTGATGGCGCTCGAAGACGCCGAATCGGCCCGCCTGAGTTTTGAACGCGCTGCCAGTTTGGCGCCCGGCGATCCAGAGATCAATAACAGCTACGGCTGGTATCTGTGCACGCGGGGCGATTACGAAAACGGTATTGCGCGGCTCGAGCGCGCAGTGCGCAATCCATACTACCTGACACCGACCCGGCCACTGACCAATATCGGTCTGTGCGAGCTTGCGCGAAACAACGAAGATGCCGCCGATGCCGCGTTTCGCCGCGCCTTGCAGGCCGACAACAACAATCGCCAGGCGCTGCTCAATCTTGCCGCAATCGCCTATCGGCGCGGTAACCTGGCGGCCGCCCATGCCCATTTGAATACCGCACATCAGCGCGGCGAGCCGTCGGCCGAGTCGCTGTGGCTCGGCGTCAGGGTGGAGCGCGCGCGCGGCAACCGTGACGGCGAGGGCAGCTACGCCAGCCAGCTCAGGCGCCTGTTCCCGACCTCGCGCGAGTACGAGATGATGATTGAAGGAAACTACCAGTGAGCCCGAATCAGGCCGTCGTGGACAAGCCCGCCGCTGCGTTGACCGGTGTCGGCGATGCGTTGCGGGAGACGCGTGAGAGCCACGGCCTGACGGTGAGCGATGCAGCGCTTGCGCTCAAGTTGACCCACCGGCAGATCGAGGCGATGGAGCACGAGCGCTTTGACCTGCTTCCCGGCGCCGCCTTTGCACGCGGCTTCGTGCGCAACTACGCGCGCTACCTCGGACTCGACCCCGCGCCAATGATCGAAGCGCTGTCGCAGACCGATGGCGTCGGCGCGCCCGACCTGTCTCCGGTGAGTAACGCCAACGGCACGATGCCAACCGGCGACGGCGGCCTGCGTCCGTCGTCCCTGCCGGTCGCCCTCATCGTCGTGCTATTGCTTGCCGCGGTGGTCGGTGGCTGGTATTTCGACTGGTTTCAACCGTCCGTCGACGACGCCCAGACACGCGAACTGCTCGATACACCGGTGGCACCCGCTGCGCTGACGCCGGTTGTTCCGGCGCCGGTCGAGCCCGCGCCGGTGGTGATTCCCGATGATGCTCCGGACAGCTCGGTGGCCGCCGCCGATCAGGCGGCACGCGCCACCGCCGCGGACATGCCAGCCGGGACGCCGCCGCCCGTGGCCGAAGGCGCGCGCGTCGCCACCACGCCGCCTGTCGCCGGGCAGAGCGCGGCAGAGGGTCCTGCGGTAGAAGGCGGCGCGCCGCCAGCGGTTGCCGCGCCGGCGAAGCCGCGCCTGGTGTTTCGCTTCGCCAACGATTCGTGGGTGGAAGTGCGCGACGGTTCGGGCGAGATCATTTTTTCGCGGAACAATCGGGCTGGCTCGGTGCAGGAGGTTCTTGGGACGCCACCGTTCAAGCTGGTCGTCGGCAACTCCAAAGACGTCACGCTTCACTACGACGGCAAGCCGGTCGATCTCGCGCAGCACACCAAGGTATCGGTGGCGCGGCTGACGCTGGAGTAGAGGGCACCATGCAAAGTTCCATTCTCGGCCGCGCGGCGGGTCGGCACGCGACGCGCCAAGTCAGGGTAGGGCAGGTGCTGGTGGGCGGCGATGCGCCAATTGTCGTGCAGTCGATGACCAACACCGACACGGCCGACCACATCGGGACGGCGATCCAGATCGCCAAGCTCGCCCAGGCGGGTTCCGAACTGGTTCGCATTACCGTGAACAACGACGCTGCGGCGCGCGCCGTGCCTAAGATTCGCGAACAACTGGCGCGCATGAACATCGACGTGCCGCTGGTCGGCGATTTTCACTACAACGGCCACAAGCTGCTCAGTGCGGTGCCGGAGTGTGCCGAGGCGCTGGCCAAACTGCGCATCAACCCCGGCAACGTGGGCGCCGGCAGCAAGCGCGATCCGCAGTTTGCCGCGATCATCGAAATAGCCTGCCGCTACAACAAGCCGGTGCGCATCGGCGTCAACTGGGGCAGCCTCGATCAGTCGGTACTGGCGCGCATCATGGACGAGAATGCGCAGCGCGCCGAACCGCTCGATGCCGCCGCGGTGATGCGCGAAGCGTTGGTCACGTCTGCGCTGGAATCGGCCGCCCAGGCCGAAAGTTACGGCCTGCCGGGCGACAGCATCATCTTGTCGGCCAAGGTCTCCAGCGTGCAGGACCTGATCGCCGTCTACCGCGATCTGGCGCGCCGCTGTGACTACCCGCTGCATCTCGGCCTGACCGAAGCAGGGATGGGCTCGAAAGGCATTGTCGCGTCGACGGCGGCACTGGCGGTGCTGTTGCAGGAAGGCATCGGCGATACCATCCGCATCTCGCTGACCCCCGAGCCCAACGGCAGCCGCACCCAGGAAGTGGTGGTGGCGCAGGAAATCCTGCAGAGTCTTGGCTTGCGTGCGTTCACGCCGATGGTCACCGCCTGTCCTGGCTGCGGGCGCACGACGAGTACCTTTTTTCAGGAACTGGCGTCGAGCATCCAGCGCTATGTCCGCGAACAGATGCCGGTGTGGCGCGAACACTACGATGGCGTCGAGAACATGACGCTGGCGGTGATGGGATGCGTGGTGAACGGGCCGGGCGAGAGCAAGCACGCCAATATCGGCATTTCGCTACCCGGAACGGGCGAAAGCCCAGTCGCCCCGGTCTTTGTGGACGGCGAAAAGACGGTTACGCTGCGCGGCGATAAAATTGCCGACGAATTTCGCGCGATCGTCGATGACTACGTTGCCACGCGTTATACAAAAAAAGCGGGTTGACCCGCGCTTCACTCGATAAAGACCTCCACACATGAGTCAAAGCCTGCGCGCCGTTCGCGGCATGAACGACATTTTTCTCGATGAAGCCGAGGCCTGGGAACAGTTCGAGGACCTGATTCGCGCGTGGCTCAAGAGCTACGGCTACCGGCCGATCCGCACGCCCATTGTCGAGCCCACGCCGCTGTTCCGGCGGGCCATCGGCGAAGTCACCGATATCGTCGAAAAAGAGATGTACTCCTTCGAAGATGCGCTCAACGGCGAGCATCTCACGCTGCGGCCCGAAGCGACCGCGTCGTGCGTGCGCGCCGTGACGCAACACAGCCTGCTGCATGGCGGACCCAAGCGGCTGTACTACTACGGCCCGATGTTTCGCCATGAGCGGCCGCAGAAGGGGCGTTACCGGCAGTTCCACCAGATTGGTGCGGAAGCGCTCGGTTTCGAAGGTCCGGACGTCGACGCCGAACTCATCGTGATGTGCCAGCGCCTCTGGGAAGACCTGAGCCTGGAAGATATTCGCCTGGAAATCAACTCGCTGGGCGCCACGGATGAGCGTGCCGCGCACCGCGAAGCGCTGGTCGATTATTTCATGCAACATGAAGCGCAGCTCGACGAGGATAGCCGGCGCCGTTTGCACAGCAATCCGCTGCGAATTCTCGACAGCAAGAATCCCGAAATGCACGCGCTGGTCGAGGCATCGCCCAAACTAATGGATTTTCTCGGCGAAGCGTCGCTCGCGCATTTCAACGGCGTGCAGGCGCTGCTCAAGGACGCCGGCATTGCCTATCGCATCAATCACCGGCTGGTCCGCGGACTCGATTATTACAATCGCACGGTATTCGAGTGGGTGACCGATCGACTCGGCGCGCAGGGCACGGTTTGCGCTGGTGGGCGCTACGACGGGCTGATCGAACAACTCGGTGGCAAGAGCGCGCCGGCGGCCGGATTTGCGATGGGCGTGGAGCGCCTGCTGGCGCTGTGGCAAGCTTCGGGGGGCGACCCGCAGCGCGAGGTGCCTGATGTTTACCTCGTTCATCAGGGCGACGAGGCAAACCGCTTCGCGTTTCGCGTCGCCGAAGATCTGCGCGGGCACGGCTTCGATGTCGTGCTGCATTGTGGTGGCGGCAGCTTCAAGTCGCAGATGAAGAAAGCCGACGCCTCGGGCGCGCCGTTTGCGGTCATCATCGGTGACGATGAGGCGCGGGCGAACGAGGCGAGCCTGAAGCCCATGCGCGGCGGCGAGCAACGCCGTATCGCAGCCGATCAACTGGCCGAAATGTTGGCCGATCTCATTTTTGCCGTGGATGACGACAATGGCAGTGTATGACCTGGAAGAGCAGGAACAGCTTGCGGAGCTCAAAGCCTGGTGGGCGCAATGGGGCCGCTTGATCACCTCCGTCGTGGTAGTTGCGGCGGTGGCTTCGGTAGGCTGGCAGGCTTGGCAGTGGTATCAGCGCAAGCAGTCCGCGGAAGCTGCCGCGATGTATGCGGTGGTGCAGACCGCCGCGGCGCAGAACGACGCGGCGGCGGCGCGTCAGGCGACCGGCAAGATTCTCGAGAGCTTCGACACGACGGCCTACGCTTCGATGGCGGCGCTGCTGTCGGCCAAAGTTCAGTTGGCGGCGGGCGATCACGAGAATGCCATACTGCCCTTGCAGTGGGTGATGGAACATGCCGAACTGCCCGTGGTGCGGGACATTGCCCGGTTGCGGCTGGCAGCGGTGCAACTCGACGCTGGCGCCGTCGACAAGGCGCAGGCCTTGCTCGAAGCCGAGCCGGTGCCCTCGCTTGCCGTGCGCTATCACGATTTGCGCGGCGACGTGGCGGCCGCCGCGGGCGATATCGATGCCGCGCGCAAGGCCTACCAGACGGCCCTCGAAGCGGCCGATGCGGTCGCCATGGCGGGTGATCGCAGCGCCGAGATCATCCGCGTCAAGCGTGACGCACTGACCGGAGGAAGCCAATGATGCGTGCGCTTCGACATCTTCTGCCCGTGGTGCTTGCGGCGACGCTGCTCTCGGCCTGCAGTTCGCTCAATCCCTTTTCTTCTTCCAGCGCCAAACTGGCGCCGCTGCCCGAATTGCAGAATGCGACGCCGGTGACGACCTTATGGACGGCGCGTATCGGCGCGGCCGGGATCTACCGTTTTGCGCCGGCGGTCGTCGATGGTCAGGTGATCGCTGCCGGCCACGACGGCGCGGTCGCGCGCTTTGCGGCGGGCGGTGAAACGCGCTGGCGCGCCAAGCTCGATGATCGCCTTACCGCCGGTGTCGGTGCCGACGGCGCTCTTGCGGTGGTGGCGAATGAACGCGGTGAAGTGATCGCGCTCGATGCAGATACCGGCGAGGAACGTTGGCGCGGCAGCGTAAATGCGGAAGTGCTGGCGCCGCCCGCGCTGGCGCGCGATTTCGTTGTCGTGCGCAGTTCGGACAACCGGCTGTTTGGCCTCGATCGCACGGACGGAAGCGTTGCATGGACCTATCAACGTACGACGCCACCGCTCACGCTGCGCAATCAATCGGGCATGCTGGTGGACGAGAATGTCGCGGTGACGGGCTTCCCAGGCGGCAAACTGGCGGCTTTCAACCTCACCAATGGCGGCCTGATCTGGGAGCTGACGGTCGCCTTGCCGAAGGGCTCGACCGAACTGGAACGCATTGCTGATGTGGTCGGCGAACCGGTCATTTATCGCCAGAATCTGTGCGCGGCGACCTTTCAGGGGCGTGTGGCCTGTTTCGACATCAGCGACGGCCGAATGGTATGGAGCCGGCCGATTTCATCGAGCGACGGAATAAGTCGCGATGCGCGGCAGGTCTATGTGACCGAATCGGACGATGCGGTCAGCGCACTCGACGCGTTCAGCGGGGCGAGCATGTGGCGTCAGTCGCAGCTTGAAAACCGCCAGCTGAGCGCGCCGCTTGCGACGCCTGGTGGCGTGGTGGTGGCCGACGGCAAGGGCTATGCGCATTGGCTCAGCCTCAACACCGGCGCGTTCATTGCGCGCGCGCAAACCGACGGCAGTGCGATTTCCGTCGCCCCGCGCATGATCGGCGATGACGTGTTGCTGCAAACCCATGATGGCGGCATATTCGTCGTTGCGGCGCGCTGAGCAGAAGAGCACCGGTGAAGCCAACGCTGGTTCTGGTCGGACGCCCCAACGTTGGCAAATCGACGTTGTTCAATCGCCTCACGCGCTCGCGTGATGCGCTGGTGGCCGATCAGCCGGGTCTGACGCGTGACCGGCACTACGGCATCGGCCGCATGGGCGATCGAGACTATCTGGTTGTCGACACGGCCGGTTTCGACCCCGTCGCCAAGGATGGCATCATGCACGAAATGGCGCGCCAGGCGGAGCAGGCGATTGCCGAGGCGGACGTCTTGCTATTTATGGTCGACGGCCGATCCGGTCTCACGCCGCATGACGAACAGATTGCCAGTCGCCTGCGGCGGGCGCAACGCCCGGTATTTCTCGTCGTCAACAAGGGCGAGGGCATGGACCGGGCGATGGCCGGTGCCGAGTTCCACGCGCTCGGCCTGGGAACGCCACTGGTCGTTTCCGCCGCACACGGCGACGGCGTACACGGCCTGCTCGATGAAGTATTCGAAACCCTGCCTGACGAGACGCCGGAACCCGAACCGGACGCGCATGGGCCGCGCGTGGCGATCGTCGGTCGGCCGAACGTTGGCAAATCGACATTCATCAATACCCTGCTGGGCGAGCAACGACTTATCGCCTTTGACATGCCCGGTACGACGCGCGACGCCATTTCCGTGCCTTTCGAACGCAACGGACGGCAGTACACGCTGATCGACACCGCCGGATTGCGTCGGCGCGGCAAGGTTTTCGAGACGATAGAAAAGTTTTCGGTGATCAAGACCTTGCAGGCGATCGAGCAGGCCAATGTGGCGGTACTCGTGCTCGATGCGACACAGGACATCTCCGATCAGGACGCGCACATCGCCGGGTTCGTGGTCGAAACCGGACGCGCGCTGGTGGTGGCGGTGAATAAATGGGATGACGTCGACGGCTACCGCCGCGAGCGCCTCAAGCAGGATCTCGAGCGCAAGCTGCATTTCCTTGCGTTTTCGAAGATGCATTTCATATCAGCGCTCAAGGCGCAGGGTATCAACGCTGTCCTCAAATCCGTCGATGCGGCGTACGCGGCGGCGATGGCAAAACTTTCGACACCGCGGCTGACCCGTATATTGCAGGAAGCGGTGGCCAAGCAGGCGCCGCCGAAAAACCGGATGTTCCGCCCCAAACTGCGCTACGCTCACCAGGGCGGCAGTAATCCGCCAATCATCGTGATACACGGAAGCGGGCTCGATTCGGTCCCCGAGAGCTACACACGCTATCTGACGCGCAGCTTCATGGAGGCGTTCAGCTTGCAGGGAACGCCGATGCGGATACAATTTCGCTCTTCAAGCAATCCGTTCGCCGAAAAGAAGTAAAACCGAACCGCGAATTCGCCGGCCGCGCCGTTGGTGTTGCAGCGCAAAATCCGATAAATTACGAAAACATAACGATAGAGGCTGAAACATGAGTAACAAAGGCCAAGTGCTGCAAGACCCATTTCTGAATACGTTGCGCCGTGAACACATCCCGGTGTCAATCTACCTGGTCAATGGCATCAAACTGCAGGGGCAAATCGAGTCCTTCGACCAGTACGTCGTATTGTTGAAGAACACGGTGACCCAGATGGTTTACAAGCACGCCATTTCCACCGTCGTGCCGGCGCGTCCGGTCAGCTTTCAGCAGCAGGAGCCCAGTGACGGCGACGCCTGAGTTTCACCACGCCGGCAAGCGGGCGCTCGTGGGGCGAACGCATGCTTGATCGGCCCGATTACGGAGAGCGGGCGATTCTGGTGCAAGTCGATTTCGGCCAGGACGCTGTGGATGAGCGACTGGCCGAACTGAGCTTGCTAGCGACCAGTGCCGGTGCGCTGGTCGAGGGCGTCATGCGCTGCCGCCGCCGGGCACCGGATCCCGCGCTGTACGTTGGCAAAGGCAAGGCCGCCGAACTGTCCGCCATGCTCGAGTCCTCTGATGCCGATCTGGTTATCTTCAACCACGAGCTTGCGCCGGGTCAGCAGCGAAATCTGGAACGCATGCTCGAGTGCCGCGTGATCGACCGGACGGCGCTCATCCTCGACATCTTTGCGCTCCGTGCGCAGAGCCACGAGGGCAAGTTGCAGGTCGAACTGGCGCAGCTGGACCATCTTTCGACGCGGTTGATTCGTGGGTGGACCCACCTCGAACGACAGAAGGGCGGCATCGGGCTGCGTGGCCCGGGCGAAACCCAGCTCGAAACGGACCGCCGGCTGCTCGGTCAGCGTGTCAAGACCTTGCGTGGCCGGCTGGCCAAACTCGAAAGCCAGCGCCGCATTCGCCGCCGATCGCGCGAACGCCGCAACGTCCTTTCGGTGTCCATCGTCGGCTATACGAATGCGGGAAAGTCCACGCTGTTCAACGCACTGACGAAAGCCGGTAGCTACGCTGCCAACCAACTGTTCGCGACCCTCGATACGACCTCCCGGCGCCTTTATTTGGGCGAGGTGGGGAACATCGTGCTGTCGGATACGGTCGGATTCATTCGTGATCTGCCGCACTCGCTTGTCGCGGCATTTCACGCCACGCTGGAGGAAACCGTCGCTGCGGATATTTTGTTGCATGTCGTCGACGCGGGAAGCGAAGATCGTGAGGCGCAAGTCGAGGCGGTGAACAGGGTATTGGCCGAGATCGGCGCGGGCGATCTGCCGCAAATTCTGATCTGGAACAAGATCGACGCCAACGGCATGGCCGGCAAGGTCGATCGGGACGGCTGTGATAGAATCAGCCGCGTTTTTGTTAGCGCCAGAACCGGCGAAGGCTTGGGTCTGTTGCGCGGAGCGCTCGTCGAGGCCGCAGAAACGTTCAATGCCAGTTCGCGCGGCTCGGAAACACTTTCTTCCGGTTCCTCCAATTTTGATCCATTCCATTCCTGACGGAAAGATTCATGTCGCTTAATGATCCTCGCTGGGGCAACCAGGGGAACGAACCAGAGCGGGACGGCGCCAAAGACGGCCCGCCCGATCTCGATGAACTATGGCGGGACGTCAACCGGCGTCTCGGCCGCTTGATGGGCCGCCGCAGTGGCGGCGGTGGCAATGGCAGTTCCGGCGGGTCCGGCGGCTCGGGGCTCAGTCCGCGGCAGTTTGGCGGTGGTGTCGGCGCGCTGGTTGTCCTCGCCTTGATCGTCTGGGGTGCCAGCGGCTTCTACATCGTCGATGCCAACCAGCAAGGCGTCGTGCTGCGTTTCGGTGAATATGCCGAGACCACGGAACCCGGACTGCGCTGGCGCCTGCCGTTTCCCATCGAGACGCATGAACTCGTTGATGTGACGGGTGTGCGCACTGTCGAGGTCGGCTACCGAGGTAGCGAGCGCAATATAGTGCTGCGTGAAGCCTTGATGCTTACTGATGACGAAAACATCATCAACATCCAGTTCGCGGCGCAGTGGATACTCAAGAGTCCAGAAGACTATTTGTTCAACAACCGTGACCCTGATGACACGGTCGCGCAGGCAGCGGAAACCGCGGTGCGCGAAATTGTCGGACGTAACAAGATGGACTTTGTGCTCTATGAAGGGCGTGAGGAGATTGCTGCGCGCGCCAAAGCGTTGATGCAGGGAATTCTCGATCGCTATCAGACCGGCATTGAGATCAGCCAGGTCACCATGCGCAATGCGCAACCGCCCGAGCAGGTCCAGGCGGCCTTCGATGATGCCGTGAAAGCCGGCCAGGACAAGGCGCGCCAGAAGAACGAAGGGCAGGCCTATGCCAACGACGTGATCCCGAAAGCGCGCGGTACGGCGTCGCGTCTCGGAGAAGAGGCGGCAGGTTATTCGGCGCGCGTCGTTGCCAGCGCCGAGGGTGAGGCAAGCCGCTTTGAGCAGGTGCTCGAAGAGTACCGCAAAGCGCCACGGGTGACGCGTGAGCGCATGTATCTCGAAGCGATGCAAAGCGTTTATTCGAACACCACTAAGGTGATGATCGACACCAAAGGTAATGGCAATCTGTTGCTGATGCCGCTCGACAAGCTCATTCAGTCGACGGGTGCCGGGGCCGAAGCGCTGCAGTCGTCGACTCAGCAAGCTGACAAACCGGCACCGGTTGCACCATCGCGCAGTGCGACGATCGATGATGTGCGCAGCCGCGATTTCCTGCGCAGCAGCCGTGATGGAGGAGTCCGATGATGCGTGATCGTATGCCCGTTGTTGTCGGCCTCTTAGTCTTTATTGTGGTGTTGCTGTCGATGTCGATGTTCACCGTCGATAAGCGCCAGTTCGCGATCGTGCGCCAATTCGGTGAGATCAAGAAAGTGATCGAGGCGCCCGGCCTTAACTTCAAGATTCCGCTGATCCAGAATGTGACCTACTTCGAGAAGCGCATTCTCACGCTCGATACACCCGAACCGGAGCGCTTCATCACCTCCGAAAAGAAAAACTTGCTGGTCGATCACTTCGTCAAGTGGCGCATCGCTGACCCGCGACTGTATTTCATATCCGTCGGCGGCAATGAAGCGCGCGCCCTCACGCGTCTCGAGCAGACGGTGAACGCGGCCTTGCGTGAAGAGTTCGGCAAGCGCACGGTGCATGAGGTCGTATCCGGTCAGCGTGACGAGATCATGGACAAGATGCGCGACAAAACCGATCAGGACGCGCGCAAGATCGGTGTGCAGATCATCGATGTGCGTCTCAAGCGCGTTGATTTTCCCACTGAAGTGTCCGAAT
>CBDULG010000080.1:0-10968 GCA_965367985.1 uncultured Rhodocyclaceae bacterium | reverse complement strand
ACGATTTGCCGATGAATGAAGTGGTCATGGACTTCTTCGATCGTCTCAAATCGACATCGCGAGGCTATGCATCGCTCGACTATGAATTTCGCGAATATCAGGTCGCCGATCTCGTGAAGCTCGATATTCTCGTGAACGGCGAAAAGGTCGATGCCTTGTCGGTCATCGTGCATCGCGCGACGGCGCAGTATCGCGGCCGAGAACTCGCATCGAAATTGCGCGGCATTATTCCCCGCCAAATGTTCGATGTGGCAGTGCAGGCGGCGATCGGCTCGCAAATTATATCGCGCGAGAACATCAAGGCATTGCGCAAGAATGTTCTCGCAAAATGCTACGGCGGAGATATTTCGCGCAAGCGCAAGCTGCTCGAAAAGCAAAAGGCGGGTAAGCGGCGAATGAAACAAGTGGGTGCAGTGGAGATTCCGCAAGAGGCGTTCCTTGCCGTGTTGCGAACCGACGAAGGCAAGTAAGGCGTTTGGCGCCATTTCTGGAGACACCGTGAATTTTGCTTTGATCCTGTTCGTGCTGCTCGTAATCACGGGCGTGTTGTGGTTGGCGGATAAGTTTCATGCGCGCAAGCGACGTGCCAAAGATGCGCCCGACCCGTGGTGGGTCGAGTATGGCGCGAGTTTCTTTCCCGTAATTCTCGCGGTTTTCTTCCTGCGATCGTTTCTAGTCGAACCATTCAAGATTCCATCCGGTTCAATGATTCCCACGTTGCTGGTCGGCGATTACATTCTTGTCAACAAATACACCTACGGTATCCGCCTGCCGGTCATCAACAAGAAGATTATCGAGGTCAATGACCCGCAGCGTGGAGACGTAATGGTTTTTCGCTTTCCGGACAAGCCCGAGCTCGATTACATCAAGCGCGTCGTCGGGCTGCCGGGCGATACGATCGAGTACTTCGACAAGCGCCTTAAAATAAACGGCGAGTTGGTGCCGATCGAGCCCGTCGGCGACTTTGTTCATCGCGACCGGCTGTATTCGAGCGAGCAATATGTCGAGACGCTTGGCAATACCACGCACGCACTGCTCAACGATGCCGATAAACCGGCCTTCGTTCCGCAGGTGCACAAATTTCCGCAGCGTGGCAACTGCACCTATACCAGTTCCGGCGTTCGCTGCAAGGTGCCCGAAGGGCATTACTTCGTCATGGGTGACAATCGCGATGACAGCAGTGACAGCCGGGTTTGGGGTTTCGTGCCGGAAGAGAACATCGTCGGTAAAGCGTTTTTCATCTGGTTCAATTTCAACGAATTGAGTCGTATCGGTTCGTTTGAATAAAGGAAGGAAGCTATGAAGAAAAGACAGGCCGGCCTCTCGCTGATCAGTATGCTGATCGTTGCGATCATACTTGCCTTCCTATTCTTGATGGGCATGCGTACGGTGCCCGTCGTGACTGAGTACATGGCCGTGAAGCGAATCGTTCAGTCGATTGTCGATAGCGAGTCCGGTCCCGACGTGTCGGTGTCGCAGTTGCGCCAGAGCTTCGACAAGCGCGCCTATATCGACCAGATCAACAGCGTCACGGGCAAGGATCTGGCGATTTACAAACGGGGCAGCGCAGTCGAAATTTCCGTCGCGTATTCGCGCAAGATACCGATTGCCGGCAACGCCAGCTTGTTGCTCGAATTCGCCACGCAGGCCAAGAGCGGCGGCTGAGATGCCGCGCGGCAGCCCGCACAAGGCGTCACCGGGTGCGGGCCTTGCGTCCTTGCAAGAGCGATTGCGATACCAGTTCGACGACAACAGCCTCTTGCAGCAGGCGCTGACTCACCGAAGTTTTGGCCAACCGAACAACGAGCGGTTGGAATTTCTCGGCGATAGCGTCGTCAACCATATCGTGGCTGCGGCGCTTTTTGCGCATTTTCCGGAGTTGCGCGAAGGCGAATTGTCGCGGCTGCGAGCTAATTTGGTGTGTCAAGACACGCTTTTCGAAATCGCCGATGAAATGCGTCTGGGCGAGTTTCTGCGGTTGGGCGACGGCGAACGGAAGAGCGGCGGCGCAAGGCGGCCTTCGATTCTTTCCGACGCACTGGAAGCGGTTATTGCGGCGATTTATCTCGACGGAGGATTCGATGCGGCGAACGGTGTCGTCGACGCGCTCTTCGAACGACGGCTCGGCGCGCTCGATCCGGCGCGCACCTCGAAAGATCCGAAAACGCGCTTGCAGGAATGGTTGCAGGCGCGGGGCAAGCCGCTGCCGAAGTACCGCCTGGTTGACACACGGGGCGAAGCACATTTGCGTGAATTCGAAGTCGAATGCGTGGTCGACCCCGCTTTGCGCACCCACGGCATCGGAACGAGCCGGCGCTCGGCTGAGCAGGCGGCCGCGCAAGACGCCATAGACACACTGGAAGAACATGCCGGAAAGCCATAGCCCGCCGCCGGAAGGTTTCAGAACCGGTTACATTGCAATCGTCGGACGCCCCAACGTGGGGAAGTCGACCTTGATGAACCGGCTGGTCGGGGTGAAGTTGAGCATCGTGTCCAACAAGGCCCAGACGACGCGACATCGTGTGTCGGGGATCCTCACGGACGACAATGCCCAGTTCGTGTTCGTCGACACACCGGGCTTCCAGACACGCCACACCAATGCCTTGAATCGATCGATGAATCGCAGCGTGACGCAGTCGCTCGCAGATGTCGATATCGTGTTTTTCGTCATCGAGGCCGGCCGCTTCGGCCCCGAGGACGAGCAGGTCATGGAGCTGCTGCCGCGTGGCGCGCCGGTATTTTTGGTGATCAACAAGATCGATACGCTCGACGACAAGGGGAAATTGCTGCCGTTCATCGCACTTTGCAGCGGTGCGTTCGAGTATGCGGAAATCGTGCCCCTGTCCGCCGAACGCGGACAGAACATCGATGCGCTATTGAATACGGCGCGCAAATACTTGCCGGAAGGCGCGCCGATATTTTCTCCCGATGACATCACTGATCGCAGCGAGCGCTTCCTCGCTGCCGAGTTTCTGCGTGAAAAGTTGTTCCGTCTGCTCGGCGACGAATTGCCCTACGGCATGACGGTCGAGGTCGAGCGCTTCGAATCGGAGGGCAACCTGCGGCGGATCAATCTGGCGGTAATCGTCGACAAGCCGGGCCACAAAGGCATCGTCATCGGAAAAAACGGCGAGCGCCTGAAAAGGATTTCCACCGAAGCGCGCAAGGCGATGGAGGAATTGTTCGACGCGCGCGTCTACCTCGAGGTCTGGGTCAAGGTGAAGTCGGGCTGGTCGGACGACGAACGGGCGCTCAAGAGTCTCGGGTACGACTAGGCCTGCACGGCGGCGGTCATCGTGGCTCCACGACAGCGCATCGACCAGCAACCCGGCTTCGTCCTGCATACGTACCCCTACCGGGAGACGAGCCTCATCGTCGAGATGTTTTCGCGCGATTACGGACGCTTGGCGCTGATGGCCAAGGGCGCGCGCCGCCCGATGTCGGCCTTGCGCGGGGTGCTCATGGCTTTCCAGCCGCTGCTCGTCGATTGGTCCGGCGGCGGCGAAGTGAAAACCTTGGTGCGCGCGGAATGGGTGGGCGGCCAGCCAATGCTGGCAGGCCGCGCGTTGCTGTGCGGCTACTATCTCAATGAACTGCTGGTCAAGATGATGCCGCGCGAAGACGCACACGCCGAACTGTTTGACACTTACGCGACGACCATCGCAAGGCTCCCCGGACAGAGCCGATTCGAACCGCTGCTGAGGCAGTTCGAATTGAGCTTGCTCGAGCAACTCGGCTACGGCGTGCCTTTGGGGCGCGAGGCGGATAGCGGTGCGCCGGTAGAGGCCGGCGTGGAGTATCGCTTTATAATCGACCGGGGCGCGGTGCGCGTGAGCTCCACTGATGACACGCTTATCGCGGTGTCGGGGCAGACGCTGATCGACATGGCCGCGAACCGCTTTGACAGTGCGCGCACGCTGCAGCAGAGCAAGGCGTTGTTGCGACAGCTGATCCAGCATCACATGGGCGGTCAGACCTTGCAGTCGCGCCGCGTGTTCAAGGAGTTGCAGACACTGTGATAGAGCTCGGGGTGAATATCGATCATGTAGCTACCTTGCGTCAGGCGCGACGCACGTGGGAGCCCGATCCGGTCTGGGCGGCGGTCGAGGCGCATCTGGGCGGCGCCGATGGGATAACCGTGCATTTGCGTGAAGATCGCCGTCATATCGTTGACGATGACGTCAAGAAACTGCGCGACCTCACGCAAGTCAAGCTCAACCTCGAAATGGCACCAACCGACGAGATGCTCGACATCGCCGCCGCGCTCAAACCGGAAATGGCCATGTTCGTTCCCGAAGGGCGTCAGGAAATCACCACCGAAGGCGGGCTGAACATCGTGGCAAACGAGGCGAGCTTGAAAGCGGCGGTGACCCGCCTCAGCGATGCCGGCATCATGGTAAGCGTGTTCATCGACGCTGAGGCCGCACAGGTCGATGCGGCGGCGCGGATTGGCGCGCGGGTCTGCGAGGTGCATACCGGCCCCTATGCGCAGGCATTCCATGTGGCCGGGCGCGACGTGGAAAGTGAGGCCGTGGTCGCCGAACTCGACAGGGTACGCCTTGCCGGCGAGCGTATCCGCGCCGCCGGCATGCGTTTCAACGCCGGCCATGCTCTTAACTATTACAACGTCCAGCCGGTCGCTGCGCTGCCGGGGCTACGTGAATTGCATATCGGTCACGCGATCATTTCGCGTGCGGTATTCAGCGGGCTGCGCAACGCGGTGAGCGAAATGAAACGACTTATGCGTGAGGCGGCGACACGGTGATTTACGGTGTCGGCACTGATATCGTCAGCGTCGAGCGGGTTCGCCATGCCTTGGCCCGCCACGGGCAGCGCTTCGCCGAGCGCATCCTTGCACCGGCCGAATGGGCTGCCTTTGCCGCGGCGGCGCAACCAGCGCAGTTGCTGGCCAAGCGCTTTGCTGCCAAGGAAGCGTTCGGCAAAGCCTTTGGCACCGGTGTGGCAGCGCCGGCCACGCTGCATTCGATCGAAGTCGTGCGTGATGCGCGCGGCAAGCCGTTTTTTGCCTGCCACGGGGAGCTGGCCCGCGTGATGGAGGCCGACAGACTGGAGGCGCATTTGAGCCTGAGCGACGAACTGGACTATGTGGTCGCCTTTGCGGTGATCGAGCGCCGATCATGAGGGCGGCCAAGCGCTGCCCCTTGGGGCCAGTCATGCTGGATGTCGAAGGCTTGGTGCTGACGCCCGGTGAATGCGAGCGACTGCGCCATCCGCTGGTCGGCGGTGTGATTCTGTTTTCCCGCAACTACGCTTCACGTCAGCAACTCAGTGCGCTGACCGCGGAGATCCGCGCGCTTCGCGATCCGTCGCTGCTAATTACTGTGGACCACGAGGGCGGCCGCGTTCAACGCTTTCGCGATGGCTTCACTGCCTTGCCCAGCATGCGCGTGCTAGGCGACATGTGGCCGGGCGATCCTGAAGGGGCACGCCGGCTGGCGCGGCAGGCCGGCCAGGTATTGGCGGCCGAACTGATCCGCGACGGCGTCGATCTGTCTTACGCGCCGGTGCTCGATCTCGACTACGGCGTGAGCAGCGTGATTGGCGACCGGGCGTTTCATCGCCAGCCGGAAGTGACCATCGCCCTGGCTGGCGCGCTGATCGACGGCATGGCCGACAGCGGCATGAGTTGTGTCGGCAAGCATTTCCCGGGGCACGGATTCGTCGAAGCCGATTCGCATGTTGACACACCCCGTGATCCGCGCGATCTCGAGGCGATTCTGGCCGAAGATGTCATGCCGTTCCGAACGCTGGCACCGCGTCTGGGTGGCGTCATGCCGGCGCATGTCATCTACGAGAAGGTTGCGCCCGAACCGGCAGGCTTCTCGGCATTCTGGCTTGACAAGGTGTTGCGCGGCATGCTCGCCTTCAAGGGCGTCGTGTTCAGCGACGATCTGACCATGGAAGCAGCCAGCGTGGCCGGCGATATCGTTGCACGCGCGAAGGCGGCCAGCGCCGCGGGCTGTGACGTCGTGTTGGTCTGCAATCGCCCCGATATGGCCGAAGAGCTACTTTCGCGCTGGACCGTGGACGTTCCCCCCACGCTGGCCGAGCGGCTGGGGGCGTTGCATGCCGACCGCCACGCAATCGATTCGCCTGCCGCACAAGCATCGTACGGGGTGGCGCAAGCGGCTATGGCTGCGCTCGCAGGTGGTACTGCGCGGGCTTGAGTGGTTTCCGCCATGAATGGGTTCGACGCTAAAGAGTTTCTGCGTGGTGTCCCGGACGATCCCGGGGTCTACCGGATGTTCGGCGCTGGCGATGTGGTGCTCTATGTCGGCAAGGCGAAAAACCTCAAGAAACGTCTTTCGTCGTATTTTCGCGGCAGGCTCGCGAGCCCGCGTATCGCAATGATGGTCGGCCAGATCGAGCGCGTGGAGACGACGCCGACGCGCTCCGAGGCCGAGGCGTTGATCCTCGAAAACAACCTCATAAAATCATTGGCGCCGCGGTACAACATCCTGTTTCGCGATGACAAGTCGTACCCGTACATCACACTGACCGCGCATTCCTTTCCGCGCTTGGCTTTTCATCGCGGGGGATTTGCCCGCGGTGCGCGTTATTTCGGCCCCTTCCCCAGCAGTGTGGCTGTCCGCGAAAGCATTCACCTGCTGCAAAAGGTGTTGAAGCTCAGGACGTGCGAAAACGCCGTGTTCAACAACCGCTCACGGCCGTGCCTGCTGCATCAGATCGACCGCTGCAAGGCGCCGTGCGTCGGCCTGATTTCCGCTGACGATTATGCGGCTGACGTGCAACTGGCGACATTGTTTCTAGAGGGCCGCACGTCGGAAGTGGTGAATAATATGACGGCGCGCATGCAGAAGGCGTCCGAGGCGCTTGATTTCGAAGCAGCGGCTGCGTTGCGCGACCAGGTGCGCGCGCTGCAGCAGGTCTTGCACAAACAATATGTCGACAGTGGCCGCGAGGAGGACGTGGATATCCTCACTGCCGTCGCCAGTGATGGTCAGGTCTGCGTCAATCTCGCAATGGTTCGCGGCGGCCGTCATCTCGGCGATCGACCGCAGATTCCTGCCGCCGGAAGTGACGTCCCGGCTGACGACGCGCTGCTCGCTTTTGTCGAACAGCACTATGCGGTGTTGCCGGTGCCGGCGCGTATCGTGACCTCCGTCGAACCGGCGCGCGTAAGAGCAGTGCTTGCCGAGCTCGGCAAACATTCGATAGTGGTCGGCGCGCGACGCGAGATCGAGAAGGGCTGGCTCGAGATGGCCGGACACAACGCGCAACTGGCGATTCAGGCGCGCCAGGCATCGTCCGATCGCAGTCAGTCCCGCCTCGTCGCCTTGCAAAATGCATTGGAACTCGAAGAATTGCCGACGCGCATCGAATGCTTCGATATCAGCCACACCATGGGCGAGGCGACAGTGGCGTCGTGTGTGGTGTGCGACCAGGGCGCCATGAAGCGCAGCGAGTACCGCCGCTACAACATCACCGGCGTTACGCCGGGAGACGACTACGCCGCGATGCGTCAGGTGTTGACGCGGCGCTACGAAAAGGTGGCGGCCGGTGAAGGCGTTCGACCCGACCTTGTCCTTGTCGATGGGGGTCGCGGTCAGCTGGGTATGGCGCGTGACGTCTTCATCGAACTCGGCCTCGAGGCGCTGCCTGCGGTGGGTGTCGCCAAAGGGGAAGGGCGCAAGCCGGGTCTCGAGTCACTTATCTTCACCGACGGACGACCGGCATTGCATCTGGATCCGGCGTCTGCCGCATTGCACCTGGTGCAGGAAATCCGCGACGAAGCCCACCGATTTGCCATTACCGGCCATCGGGCAAAGCGTGGCAAGGCGCGCGTGGGCTCCCATCTCGAGCGTATTCCAGGCGTCGGACCGGCGCGGCGCCGCATTCTGCTTGCCGCATTTGGCGGACTCGAGGGCGTTCGCGCCGCCACTATCGAGGACTTGTGCCGGGTTGATGGCATCAATCGCACGCTGGCTGAATTGATTCACGCGGAGCTGGCGCGCGGTTAAATAATGTGTGGCGAACCGTGTTGAGCCTGCCGCTCCGTGACAAGCGACATCCCGTGCGGGTACACTCCGACGTCAAAACGGCTGCCGTGAGCGCCATCCTCGAATATGCGGCGGCCAATACCCACACCGACATGCCCATCAATATTCCAAATGCGCTGACCTGGGCGAGAATCCTTCTGATTCCCGTTTTCGTCGGTGTCTATTATCTTCCCGAGAGCACGCTCTCGATGGCGGAGCGCAATCTTATCGCCACCGTGGTTTTCGTGGTCGCGGCGATTACCGACTGGTTCGACGGGTATCTCGCCCGCTCGCTCGAGCAGACCTCGGCCTTTGGCGCTTTTCTCGATCCGGTGGCCGACAAGCTCATGGTCGCTGCCGCGCTGATCATGCTTGTGCAACTCGGGCGGGTCGACGCGCTGATCGCGCTGATCATCATCGGGCGGGAAATCACCATATCCGCGCTGCGCGAGTGGATGGCACGGGTGGGAAAGTCGGCCAGTGTTGCGGTCGCCTTCGTGGGTAAGCTCAAGACCGCCGCGCAGATGACTGCTATTCCAATGATATTGTTCGACGCGCCGCTATTTTCGATCGAAATGCGACCCTTGGGGGTGCTTCTGATTTATGTCGCTGCCGTGCTCACGTTGTGGTCGATGGGCTACTATTTATACAAGGCAATGCCAATGCTTCAGGCCCATGACAAAGGTCACTAAGCTCGCTTGACAGAACAATATGAGTGCCTATAATAGCGCTCTCTTAAGCGGGAATAGCTCAGTTGGTAGAGCGCAACCTTGCCAAGGTTGAGGTCGCGAGTTCGAGCCTCGTTTCCCGCTCCAGATTTCTTTTGGGGAAAGCAAAAAACGCTTTCCCCTTTTCGTTCCCGGCGTACCGGAAGCGAAGATCGATCGGCCCGGTCGATCAACGGCGCGATGGCAGAGTGGTTATGCAGAGGACTGCAAATCCTTGTACCTCGGTTCGATTCCGGGTCGCGCCTCCAGACAATTCATGCGGGAATAGCTCAGTTGGTAGAGCGCAACCTTGCCAAGGTTGAGGTCGCGAGTTCGAGACTCGCTTCCCGCTCCAGAACAATAAAGGGAAGTCCATTCGGCTTCCCTTTTTCCGTCGACGTCGATATGGTCGATAACGTTTGCCATGACGGGCCGACTGCGCCTTGGCGCGTGCAGGTATCCTGACCTGCTGTGAAATCGACTAGCGGCTGTCCCGCGATGCTCCAACTTCCCGATACCGTCGCGCCCGACTATCGCGGCGGTGGTCTGCTCAACCTTATGGCGACGATCGCTCACCGCTTCGGCGCAAAACGGATCGGCGATCACCCGCCGCTTGCCGACGCGGCCTTGCCCGGGCTGGATGACGCGCGAGTCGTCGTGTTGCTCATTATCGACGGACTCGGTGCGCTTGATCTTCAGCGGCGCAGCGCTTCGTTCCTGGCGCGTCACGCTTCGACGACCTTGACTTCGGTATTTCCATCGACCACCGCGAGCGCAATTACGACCACGCTGACCGGCCTCAGCCCGGCGCAGCACGGCCTCACCGGCTGGTTCATTCGCGATCCGCGATTTGGTGGCGTCTTCGCGCCGCTTCTCATGCAGCGGCGTGACCGCGAGCCGATGCCCGGATGGTGGCGCGAGCGGCGGCTCTTCCCCTACCCGACACTCTTCCAGCGCATGCGCGCGCGCTCGGTGATGGTCAGCCATGAGCATATTTTGGGTTCGCCCTTCAATGCGCGTCACGGGCGCGGGCTGGCGCGCAGCTATGGCTACGCCGACCTTCCGGGGCTTGAAGATGCGTTGTTGCATGCGGCCAATGACTTGGGTCGTGGCGGCGGATACATTTATGCCTACCACGCCGACTACGATGCCTTGGCCCACCGTTTTGGAATTTCTTCGCGCGAATGCACGATGCACTTTGAGCGCATCGATGCGCTGGTCGAACGGCTCGTGTCGCGGCTCGATGGTCAGGGCGTTCGATTGCTGGTCACGGCGGATCACGGATTCATCGATTCGCCGCCGGAAAAACAAATCCGTATCGAGGCGTGGCCCGACCTTCTTTCGTGTCTCGACGGGCCGCTGTGGGGCGAGCGGCGCGTTGCATATTGTCAGGTACGTTCGGGTCAGGGCGCGCGTTTCGAGGCGCTTGCCAAGCAAGTCTTTAAGGGCAAGTTCGACGTCTTCCCTGCGGAACGATTGATTGATGAAGGCGTCTTCGGACCCGCGCGGCCACCGCATCGCCGGCTTGCCGAAAGAGTGGGTGACTACGCGTTGATCGGCCATCGCGGCTGGACCGTGTACGACACACTGCCAAACGAAGGCGCACATCCCATGATTGGCGTGCATGGCGGACCGACGGCCGACGAAATGCTGATTCCGCTGTGCGACGTGTCATGTTGAGCGGTGTCGCCGAAGGCGCCCGTCAGTGCAGATCTTCTTTCGATGGCGGCACCGGCAACACCTCGATACCGTCGTCAAGCAGGGCTGTCACTTCCTCGCGGCTGGCTTGACCCCGAATGCTGCGATCGGGCGCCTCGCCTTGCGTGATCTTGCGTACTTCGCTGGCAAACGCCTTGCCGACATCTTCGGCAGTATCGGCCACTGCGCGAAGCCGCGCCATCAGCTGGGCCGCGTTGGACAGCGCAGTCGCCGGGGCGGATTGCGTAATCGCTCGCGCGTGGACATGGGGCGCGCTGGGTGTACGGCGAATATGTGTGTCATTGCACACCGGGCAAACGATCTGGTCGCTGCGATTCTGCGTTTCGAAAGCGTCGCCGGATGCAAACCAGCCCTCGAAGTCGTGCGCATTGATGCATTGCAGATTGAGCACGATCACGCAGTCACCGTCTTGAGCGCGTCGGGTTGTGGAAGTCGTGGTGCCCGGAGCGGGAGTCGAACCCGCACAGCCAAAGGCCGAGGGATTTTAAGTCCCTTGTGTCTACCGATTTCACCATCCGGGC
>CBDULG010000079.1:0-11204 GCA_965367985.1 uncultured Rhodocyclaceae bacterium | reverse complement strand
CAACAGTCGCCGCGCGCTAATCCCGATGGCCCCGGGGCGCGTTCCCGGACCCTCATGCGGTCGTCGGCGTCGAGGTGGCTTCGCCGAGATGGCGCGATTAGCCCAGCGCCTTGCAAAAAATGCACTTGGCGTCGCCGTCGGCATAGAAATCGTCGATGCGCGCCGCGAGGTGGTAGCCACAATGCCGGTAGAAAGTGCGGGTGCCTTGATAGTCGGCGCGCGACGAGGTCTCGATAAACAGCCGAACGCCACCGGCGGCGCGGATATGCTGTTCGGTGGCCGCCATCAGCTGTCGGCCATGGCCCGTGCCCTGCTGCAGCGGATCGACGACGATCCAGTAGAGATCGAAGCGGCGTTCGGTGCCGGGGATCGGCCCGTAGCAGGTGTAACCGATCAGCCGACCGGCCTGCTCGAGATACAGGAACTCATAGCCGCTGGCCGCCCCGCGGCTCAAGCGTTCCTCGACCAGCTCGACTGCGATGGCGATTTCCGCCGGCGAGAAGTTGCCGGCGGCGGTGGCAAGCGCCTGCACCTCGGCGACCCGCGCCAGGCCTGTGTCGGTCGACCAGCCCAGCGGCGGTGCGAGCGGCGGCAGATCCGCAAGCCGGCTCATGCGCGTTTGGGGCGCGCGGGGCGGCCCTTCGCGCCCTGCCACAGACCGGTGAAGAAATGCCGTGCATTGGTGCCGAGGGTGCGCGTACGGTAGCCGCCCTCCTGCACCACGAGGGTCGGCAGATGCAATTGGCCGATCAGCTCACCGTTCCTGGTGAAGTCGCGTGCGCCGAGCGTGAACGAGCCAGTGGGATCACCACGCGCGGTATCGAGGCCCAGCGAGAGCACGAGAAAGCGCGGTGCGTGGCGGCGGATGCGCGTCAGCGCCTTTGCCAGCGTGCCGCGATAGCGCTCGCCGTCGATGCCTTCGGGCAACGGCAGATTGAGGTTGTATCCGTGACCATCGCCGTCGCCGGTCTCGTCCTCGAAGCCGCAAAAATACGGGTAAGTGTCGCGCGGATGACCGTGGATGGAGACCACGAGCACATCGTCGCGCTGATAGAAGATGTCCTGCGAGCCGTTGCCGTGATGGTAGTCAATGTCGAGCAGTGCCACACGCCCCCACGCGCTGAGGTAGTGCGCGGCGATCGCCGCCGAGTTGAAATAGCAGAAGCCGCCGAACGTATCGGACTCGGCGTGGTGGCCGGGGGGGCGCACCAGCGCGTAGGCGAGATGGTGTCCCTCGAGCAATAGCTCGGCACAGGTCAGCGCGCAATTCACCGCGCCGCGCGCCGCCAGCCAGGCGTTGCGGTTCAGCGGGGTGAAGGTGTCGATGCAGTAGTAGCCGGCACGCAGCGGCAGCTCCCGGGGCGGGCGGGTGCGATTCCGGATCGGGAAGATGTAGGGATACACCGACTTGCCCTCGGGCAGCGCATTGCAGGCCCGGTGCAGGTAGTCGACGAAATCCTTTTGATGCACCGCCTTGATGTGCTGCTCGCCGAATTCGCGCGCCGGCCGGGTCTCGAACAGGCCGGTGCGCTCAAGCTCGCCCAGGATCGCCTTGATGCGCACCGGCGCCTCGACATAGCCGCGCTCGCGCACATGGTGGATGTCGTGGGTGGCGTTGACGCACAGCGCGATGTGGCGCTGGCGCGGCGGCACCGACAGCGAGTACAACGCCTCCGTGTCATCGCCAGCGACCTCGCGATAGCGCGGCGGGCGCAGCGCCACCGGATCGTCGCGGAACGAGGCCACCACCTTGTCGATATAGCCCGGTGGGCAACGTTCGCCATACTTGCGCTCGAGGATCGCGTGCACGATCCGGCGCGCGTCTTTTTTTCGCAGCGGCTGCTCGCGGCCGAGTCCGTCAAAGACCATGTACGGCGGATCGGTATCATCGGGCGACAGCGGCGTCTCATAGGCGGTGCCGGCGATGGGCAGCGCACCGTAGCGTTCATAGAATTTCAGTCGTGCTTCATTCTGTTTGCGGGTGACCGGATCGGGCGACAAGGCCGGGTCGTCCGGCAGGCACTCGAAAAACAGCCCGAGCGCGTCGAGTTCGCGCGCTTCTTCGCGTACCCGCTCGTAAAGCGCGGCGCCAATCCCCCCGCCGGTATCGCCGCGCGCGACCGAGATGAAATCGAGGTGGCAAAAGTGCAGTTGCGGCTCGTGGTTGACCAGTGCGAAGCCGCGCACCGCGCCGCGTGCGTCGTCGGCGACGAACAGCATCGAACGGAAGCGATGCTTCAACGGGTTGCGCAACTGCGAGGAAATCTTGGCGATGTCGCGCTCGGACAGCCCCTCGAACTGAGCGCGCAGGATCGCCTGCACCTGACTGAGGCGCTCTCGATTGGCCACCGTGGTGTCACCGGCGATTTGCAGGATGCGGAACACGTTCCGTCTCAGGCGCCCGGCGCAGCGGCTGTGGCTGCACTCGGCGCAGGTTCCATCAGGGCCGCGTCGACGATCCGCACCAGTGCGCCATCGAGCCCGATGCCGGCCTGTGCGCAGGCCGCCGCAAAACCGGCATCGGGCGCCAGACAGGGGTTGGCATTGACTTCGAGCACGTGCACAGCACCGGCAGCATCGAGCCGGCAGTCCACTCGCGCATACCCGGCGAGACCGAAGGCTCGCCAGCAGGCCAGCGCAATTTCGCCGAGACGCCCGGCCAGCCGCGGGTCTTCCTCATTGACCGCAAAGCTGCGCGGCGTGTGTGCGTATTCGAACGAGTCGGTCTGCCATTTGGCAGCGTAGCCGACGATCCTTGGCTTGGTCGGCGGATAGGCGTCGAAGCGGATCTCGGCGACCGGCAGCACCTCGGCCGCGCCAGCGCGGTCCGCATGCGCCAGCAGTGAGACGTTGAACTCGCGTCCGGCGAGAAAGCGTTCGGCGAACCATTCCCCGCCGCCCGCCTGGCGCTGTTCGAGCAGCCGGGCGGCGGCGCGTGGTGCGTTCGCCACCGCGCTGTCGTCAATGCCGACCGAGGCATCCTCCGACACCGGTTTGACGATGTAGGCGCCGTCCGGCGCCAATGCCAGCGCAGCGGCATCGGTCCACGCCGGCGGCGTGTCGATGCCGTACGCCGCGAGAACGCGCTTGGTGCGCAACTTGTCGGTCGTCTGCGCGATGGCGTCACCGCGCGAACCGGTGAAAGCGAGCCCAAGACGCTCGAACAGTCCAGGCGCAAGGTGCTGCCAACGTCCTTCGCCATCGAGCGATTCGACCAGGTTGACGACGAGGGTCGGCGCAACCCGGCGCAGACGCCGTTCAGCGTCGGCCAGATCGCGCGTCATCGGCAGCAAAGATACGGTGTAGCCGAGGCGCTCGAGCAGCGGCCGGAAGGCCGCCGCCTGCACTTCGACGTCGCGCACATCGGCAGCGGACGCCGGGCCGAGCATGGGCATCGCAATGATCGCCGTGCGCCGGCCGGCCGACAAGATCTGCGGCCGGCTCATCGGCTGTGCACAAACCGCGCGGACGCGGAAAGGTCGACGCGACAGGACGCTGAATCGACAATCCGTGCGATCAACTCGCGGTAAGCGATACCGATCAGATTGCAGATGATCGGCAGATCGGAATGACGCGGATGCAGGCCGGCGAGCGGGTTGACCTCGAGGAAACACGGCGCGCCATCGCGGTCCAGGCGGATATCCACGCGTCCACCGTCGCGGCAGCCGAGCGCGCGCCACGCGTCGAGGGCAACCCGCTCAACCTGGCTGGTCAGCGGCACCTCCGTCAACAGCCGGTACTCGACCCGCGTCTCGAACCGCGCCTTGTTGAGATAGGAATAAACGTCCGCTTCCGCCTCGGCGTTGAGCACCACCTCCATGCTGCCGACGACGCACGCCTCGCCGCCGCTGCCCGTGATGCCGACCGTGAATTCGCGCCCCGGCAGATAGGTTTCCACCAGCACCGGCTGGGCGAAGCGCGCCAGCAGTTCGCGGGTGATCCGTTCGAGTTCGGTGCGCGAGTGGGCGATCGACGCGGGAGTACAGCCCTTGCCGGTGCCCTCGGCGACCGGCTTGGCAAATACCGGATACGCCAGGTCGCAAGCGCTTGCATCGGCAACGCGCTCGCACACCCGGAAAGGCGCTGTCCGCACGCCGCAGTCACGCACCACGCGTTTGGCATAGGCCTTGTGCAGGGTCAGCGCCGAGCTGAGCGGATCGGTGAAGGTATAGGGAATCTGCCAGGCGTCGAGCAGTGCCGGTACCTGGGCCTCGCGGCCGTATCCGTGCAGCCCCTCGGCGATGTTGAACACCAGAACCCAGCGCTCGCCGGCGACCAGCGCCGTTGCGAGCGCGTGCACGTTGCCGATGCGCTGCGGCACACAGCCAAGCGAACGCAGCGCCCCTTCGATCGCGTCCACCGTTTCACCGCAGTCGAACTCAGCGGTCGCCACCTCATCGTAACCGGCCGCGAGGTAGTCGTCCCGCAGATCGTAGGTCAGGCCGATACGCATCAGCGTGCCACCGGATCGCCGTGCTGCCCATCCGCCGGATTGGCAGGCGGGTCAGGGTAGCGGAAGGTGGCGTTCTCATAATTGGTGAGCAACAAGTCATCGCCGTCGCGGCCGAGCACATAGTTCGGCTGCAGCGGGATTTTGCCGCCGCCGTCGGGGCCGTCGATCACATAGGTCGGTACCGCGTAGCCGGTGGTGTGGCCGCGCAACCCGCGAATGATCTCCAGACCCTTATCGACCGGCGTACGAAAATGTGCCGAGCCGCTGATCGGGTCGCACTGATAGAGGTAGTACGGCCGCACGCGGATCTTCAAAAGACCGTGGAACAGGCGTTTCATCGTTCCGACATCGTCATTCACACCTTTCAGCAACACCGTCTGGCTGCCCAGCGGGATGCCGGCGTCGGCCAGCCGCTCGCAGGCCGCCGCAACCTCTGGCGTCAGCTCGTCGGGGTGGGTGAAATGCAGGCTCATCCAAAGCGGGTGGTATTTCTTCAGCACCCGGACCAGCGCGGTGGTGACGCGCTGCGGCTGCACCACGGGTTGCTTGGTGCCGATGCGGATGAACTCGACGTGCGCAATGGCGCGCAAGCGGCTGAGGATATAGTCGAGCCGTTCGTCGTCGAGACTGAGCGGGTCGCCGCCGGAGATCAGCACGTCGCGAATCGCCGGTGTGCGCGCGATATAGTCGATCGCCGCATTGATGTCCGTTTTGCCGAGTGCACGCTCTCCGGTCGCGCCGACCAGCCGCGCACGCGTGCAGTAACGGCAATACACCGAGCAGAAGTTTGTCACCAGGAAAAGCACCCGATCGGGATAGCGGTGCACCAGCCCGGGCACCGGGCTGTCGTCGTCCTCGCCGAGCGGATCCTCCGCCTCTCCGGGCACGCGTTCATATTCGCCAAGCGACGGCACCACCGTGCGTCGCAACGGCTGGCTCGGGTCGTCCGGGTCGATCAGACTGGCGTAATAAGGCGTGAAGCCGATGGGCAGGGGACCGTCGTGGCGCTCGATCGCCCGGCGCTCGTCGTCCGAGAGCACCACCAGGCGTTCGAGCTCGGCGACGCTGCGCACGCGGTTGCGGTTCTGCCAGCGCCAGTCGTTCCAGTCGTCGAGCGACGCGTCGGGATAGAATTTCTTGATGAATGCACGACTGCGCTCGCTGACCGGCAGACCCGTACGGGCACGTCGCGCGCGCACCGGCGCGAGCATGTAAAGCCGGTGCGGCGGCAAGCTTGAAGCTGGATCGTGTTGTAAATTGCGGTGCTGCGAATTGGCGTCCGGAACCGGACTGGGAGGCTCTTCTTCTTGCGCCGCGAGTGCGGCTTTTTTCTTGGTCATGATGGCGTTTGACGCACCTCGTAAAATATGGGTACCGCACATTTTGCTCGCGATGGATGGCGGTAAGGCGGTTGTTGGTCGCTATGCGCCGCGGGCGCCAGCAGCGCCTGCAACGCTCGGAACAACGTCATTGCGATGGCGAAGAATAGAACTTTGCGAGCGCAATGCAAGGGTTTTTTTGTAAGCTAAACCGGCACTGCCCAACGGGGCGTCTCGCCCTTCGCTATATCCTTTAACGTAATGTTTTTATTAAATATTTTTCGGCGAGACCGGCTTCACCCGGCAGGAGGGTTGATGCATACACACCTCAGAACTCGATCGCGACGCGGGCGGTGACGGTGTCGATGGCGTCGCCTTCAGTGTCTTCGTCGCGCTTGAATTCCAGCTCGGCGCTGATGTCATCGACGATTTCGGCAAAGAGGCCGCCGATGACGCGCTTTCGCGGCAGGTCCCAATTGGCATCGAGCGTGTTCTGGCTGCGCTGCAATCCGAGTGCGGCAACGGCCGGACGGCCCAGCGCTGAGAAGCGGTAGGCACCTTCGAGCGTCCAAGCGCTTGGTTTTTCATCGCCTGCGCTGCGGAATGGCTTTCGCGCGGCGAGGATTTCGGCAATCAGGATGATGGCGCCGGCCTCGAACTCGCCGCTCAGCACCCAGGCCGGCACCCGCGCGTCACCCACCGCCACCCAACGGCGATCGACGATGGAATCCGATTCGGCCAGGTCAGTAAGGTAGGACAGATGGGCGCGCACGGCGGCGCCGGCGATTTCGGTATCAAGGTGGGCGGCAAGGCCGAAACCGGCCGCTTCGTCCTTTCGATTGCTCTTGAAGACGAACACCGAGGCGCCGGCACCACCCGCCGTCAGACCCGCTTCGACGGAGGTCGCTCGGGTTTCGCCAAGTTCCAGCGTGAGCGGATCGGAGATCATGTAGCTCGGGTATACGCCGAACGGCAGCGTGTATTTCCCGGCGTTGACGAACCATGGACCCTCGGGATGGGCAACGGAGAACATCGCGGTGTCGAACTCGAACTTTCCGTCGCTGTCGGTCTCGTCCTCGAATTTGGCCACCACTTCGGCAGCGATCCAGTCGCTGATCTGCGCGTCAAGTGCCAACTCGATGGTGGCGCCGGCGGTGTTGCTGGAATCGCCGCCATCGTCGGCAAACTCATGCGCTGCCTCGACTTCGATCAATCCCGCAACGGCGACGCGCTCGGCCCGCGCCGCTTGGTCGTCCGCGTCGACGACGGCGCGGTACGGCCCTCGTTCAGCTTCGCGCACGTTGAGGACGGCAATTTTCTCGGGCGGGCGGGCGAGCTCGCAGTTGACCAGGGTGCTTTGCGCCGCGATCGCATAAACGGGCACTTTGAGCATGTCGGCCAACGCTGCGTGTGGGGCGAGCGCGAGCGTTGCGAACGCGACCTCGAGTCGCCTGCGTTTCATTAATGATCCTTCGTCAATGAGCACGCGGCGACGACGCTGAACATCGATCGCAACAGCGGCTCATGCCGCGGCGCGCGCTTCGACGGCGTCGGCCGCCTCGCGGATCAGGCGCGGATCGTTGTCACGCAGGCGCGCGGGGTCCGACAGCATGCGGCGCCACTGGCGCGCGCCCGGTACGCCCTGATAGAGGCCAAGAATGTGCCGTGTGATCGCCTTCAGCGGCACCCCGTCAGCGACTTCGCGCGCCGCGAATTCGGCCATGGCCACGGCCACGTCATAACGCGTCGGCAGCGCATGGTCGTCGCCCCAGCCACGACGGTCGGCTTCGACCAGCCGCCAGGGGTTGTGGTAGGCCTCGCGGCCGAGCATCACGCCGTCGACCGCTGGCCAGTGCGCCTCGATTTCCTCCCAGGTGCACAAACCGCCGTTGAGGATGATCTGCAGCGCGGGAAAATCCTGCTTGAGCCGATGCACATAGTGATAACGCAGCGGCGGAATCTCGCGGTTCTGCTTCGGCGACAGCCCTTTGAGGATCGCATTGCGGGCGTGCACGATAAATACCGTGCAACCGCTGCGCGCGTGCACGTTGCCGACGAAATCGCGCAGCCATTCGTAGTGCTCGACCGCGTCGATGCCGATGCGGTGCTTGACCGTGACGGCGCGATCGGTGACGTCCTGCATCGCCTTGAGGCAGTCGGCGACCAGCACCGGCTCGGCCATCAGGCAGGCGCCAAAGGCGCCGGACTGCACGCGCTCGGAGGGGCAGCCGACGTTGAGATTGATCTCGTCATAACCCCACTCGCTCGCCAGGTGCGTGCAGTGCGCCAGATCGGCCGGCTCGCTGCCACCGAGTTGCAAGGCCAGCGGGTGCTCGCTGGCATCGAAGCGCAGGTGACGCGCGACGTCACCATGAATGAGCGCGCCGGTAGTCACCATTTCCGTGTACAACCAGGTGCGCCGCGTGATCAGGCGCGCAAAGTAGCGGTAGTGGCGGTGCGTCCAGTCCATCATCGGCGCCACGGCGACGCGGCGCATGGGCGTATCGGCGGCAATGGGAGCGGCGGGCGGACTCATCAGCGGCAGGACAATGAAGGACCGGCGATTCTAGCACCGCCGGCATGCCGCCTCGGCGCGTGTCGCGCACTGCGCAAACGACGCCGCCGGGGCGCTGGCGCCGCTACGCCGCGGTCAGCGCGTCATACGCTGGCGTCATCGGCGTTGCCATCGCGACCGGCGAGCGCCGCTTCGAGTTCAGCGACCCGCTTCTCGAGCGCCGTCAATTGGCTGCGTGTGCGTTCGAGCAGCGCGCACTGCACGTCGAATTCCTCGCGCGTCACCAGATCGAGGCGCGAGAACGCGCTGGTGGCCAGCGCGCGCACATTTTTCTCGATGTCCTTTGCCGGCGACTGCGCCGCGACTTCTGAAATCTTGCTGCTGATCTGATCCAAGAGACTGGCGGGATTCATACACACGCTCCTGCGGGTGGCCTTGACGTCTGTCATTCTCGCCCGAAACGGGGGTTCCGTGCAGCCGGCGAACAAAAGCAGGTTGGCGTATTGCGGCGCGCGCCGCAATGCCGGCGCGAAGATGTTTGCCCATGCGCCAGCACTGAATGCACCGTCATGGCGCACGGCGCGGGCAGCACACGCTAATGCACCATATCGGTGCATTAGCGTGTTGCACGTGACCATTTTGGTGCGCCGCGGTGCAACATGCGACGCAACACGTCCATAACACTTTGTATTTGAACAAAAATTAAACTGGCACGGTTTCTGTATAGAGGTTGCGACGAAACCAATGTGGAGAACCCTCCCGTGAAATACCTGACTGCAATAATCAAACCCTTCAAGCTCGACGAGGTGCGCGAAGCGCTCTCGGCGATTGGCGTGCAGGGCATCACCGTGACCGAGGTTAAAGGCTTTGGCCGACAGAAAGGCCACACCGAGCTGTATCGCGGCGCCGAATACGTCGTCGACTTTCTCCCCAAGGTGAAGCTCGAAGCCGCGCTCTCCGCTTCGCTCGTCGAGCAGGCGATCGAGGCCATCGAGAAGGCGGCCAACACCGGCAAGATCGGTGACGGAAAGATCTTCGTATTCGACCTTGAACAGGCCATCCGCATCCGCACGGGTGAAACCGGCCAAGACGCCCTGTAAGGAGCCATGACATGAAACCTTTGACCCGACTCCTTCCCGCAGTGCTCGCACTGCTCTCTACGCCCTTGCTGGCCGCCGATGCCGCACCGGCGGTTTTCAAGGGCGACGTCGCCTGGCTGATGACCGCGACGCTGCTGGTCGTTTTCATGGCGGTGCCTGGCCTCGCCCTGTTCTACGGCGGCATGGTGCGCGCCAAGAACATGCTCTCCGTGCTGATGCAGGTGATGGTGGTGTTCGCCCTTGGCGTCGTGCTGTGGGCGCTGTATGGCTACAGCCTCGCATTCACCGAGGCAAGCGCCTTCATCGGCGGGTTCGACAAGATCTTCCTCAGCGGGGTGACGATCGATACGCTGGCCGACACCTTCACCGATGATGTGAAGCTGCCTGAATTGCTGTTCGTGGCCTTCCAGGCAACCTTCGCCGGCATCACATGCGCGCTGGTGATCGGCTCGTTCGCCGAGCGCATCCGCTTTTCGGCGGTGCTCATCTTTACCGTGATCTGGTTTACGTTCAGCTACCTGCCGATCTGCCACATGGTTTGGGGGCCGGGCGGCTACCTGCTGGAAGACGGCGCGCTCGACTTTGCCGGCGGCACCGTGGTGCACATCAACGCCGGTGTGGCGGGCCTGATTGGTGCCTATCTGGTCGGTCAGCGGGTCGGCTTCGGGCGTGAATCGATGGCGCCGCATTCGCTCACCCTGACCATGGTCGGTGCGTCGATGCTGTGGGTCGGCTGGTTTGGTTTCAATGCCGGCTCGAACCTCGAAGCGACCTCCGGTGCGGCACTTGCCTTCGTCAACACCCTCGCCGCCACCGCCGCCGCGGTGCTGTCGTGGATTGCCGGGGAGGCCATGTTCAAGGGCAAGCCCTCGATGCTCGGCGCGGCCTCCGGCGCGGTCGCCGGCCTGGTCGCCATCACCCCGGCCTGCGGTTCGGTCGGTCCGATGGGCGCCATCGTCATCGGCTTGCTGTCCGGCTCGATCTGCCTGTGGGGCGTCAATGGCCTCAAGCACATGCTGGGTGCGGATGACTCGCTCGACGTATTCGGCGTGCATGGTGTCGGCGGCATTCTCGGCGCCATCCTGACCGGCGTATTCACCGCACCGTCGCTGGGCGGCACAGGCGGCGCCGATTTCTCGATCGCCAGTCAGGTTTGGATCCAGACCTGGAGCGTGATCGTTACCGTGATCTGGTCGGCGGTGGTCGCGCTGATCGCCTACAAGGTCGCGGATCTTCTGGTCGGCCTGCGCGTACCCGAAGACCAGGAACGCGAAGGGCTGGATATTACCGCCCACGGCGAGTCGGCTTACCGTTACTGAGCGGGGCCTCTCCGCGCCGATACCCCCGGTGGCGCCAGCGCGGCGCGCCGGGGGTTTTTTTGCGCTTTGGCACGGCGATGGCAGGCGCTATGGTCGCCACGCGCCCGCGCCACCTCACTCGCATGCACATGCCTGCCGAACCCCCAGCGATCGCCACGCAGCACTGCTGATCGACCTCGAGCTTTCCATTCTGGCCGCCGTGGCCGACGCCTACGAACGCTATGTGGCGCAGCTGCGCGGCGAATATGCCCAAGTCGACAACACGAAGTTCCGCGAGGGACCGCGAAATATTCTGCCCGCTCTGCGGGCCCGCGCACAGCTGTCTGCGACACCGCAACTGCACGATTCCTGGGAAACACCCGCGCGCCGGAGTCTGCAACGCGAACTGGCGCAATGGGCGGGCGATTCAGGGTGAACCTGAGCTTTCGGGCGGACTAAGCCATGCGTAAGGTCACGCCCGCTATCTGAAGCCGCGTGGCCGTCCGTGTACGCCGAAAG
>CBDULG010000078.1:0-11215 GCA_965367985.1 uncultured Rhodocyclaceae bacterium | reverse complement strand
TGTCGCAGGTGATGATGATCTGCTTCTTCGCTTCGGTGAGCGCATTGAAGGCGTGGAAGAACTCCTCCTGCGTGCGGTTCTTGTTGTTGAAGAACTGGATGTCGTCGATCATCAGCACGTCAAGCGAACGGTAGTAGCGCTTGAAGACGTCGAAACTCTTCTGCTGGTACGCGCGCACTACATCGGCGTAGTAGTCCTCGGCGTGCACGTAGCGGATGATCGATTTCGGATTGCGCCGATGCACCTCGTTGCCCAGTGCATGCACCAAATGGGTCTTGCCGAGCCCGACGCCACCATAGACGAACAGCGGGTTGTACGACACGCCGGGGTTGTCCGCGACCTGCATGGCGGCGGCGCGCGCCAGGTCATTGGCGCGCCCGGTAACCAGCGTTTCGAATGTGAAATCCGCGTTGAGGCGTGTTTTCTCGTAGCTCGTCCCGCTCCCGCCCGCAGCCCGCTTGGGCTTGGCCGCGATCGACACCACTTGAGCCGTGGGCGTGGCCGAGGCGGGCGCAGCCGGCATGGCAGGCGCGGCTTGTATGGCATCCGCGGGCGCCGTGTCACCCGGGCTGGGCAGGGCCAGCGCAACAGACAGCGGCGCACCATAGAATTCCTGCCCGAGTTCGCCGATGCGGCGCGCGTAACGCTCCCGCACCCACTGCAATACGAAGCGATTCGGGGCGACGATGCGCACCGTGGGTTCGTCAGCTTTGCCGTCGCCTGTGCCGTCTTCTTCCGCTCGCAACGCCTTGATCCAGGTGGAAAACTGCTGCGGCGGCAGTTCGCCCTGAAGGCGAGTCAGGCAAAAGTTCCAGAAATCTTGAGTCACGGAGATGGATTGCGCCATTCGATACCAAAACACGACCGGAACGCAGGCCGGTCAGCCGGGCCATGCGTTTCTCGTCATTTCTTCAGGGAGTTCACGCCGGGCCTCGTGTGACCTATGTTGGCAACTTAAATGCGCCGTCGATCGCCAATTCTACCTCGCCGAGGTAAAGTTATCCACAAGAGAAGCACGTGCGGCGCGCCCCGCCGCGCACGGGGCGGCGGCATCCGCCCATCCGTTTTCTGCGTGCCTGATTTCGCGCTGTCAGAGCGTTTTTCCGTCATCTGACTGACCGATATCAGTGCGTCGCCAAATCAGTGAAACCTTGACAAAACAAGGTGATTGCGTTGAAATCCTTGGTTTGACTCAACACGCGGCCAGTCATCATGAAACGTACCTACCAGCCTTCAGTCGTCAAGCGCAAGCGCACCCACGGCTTTCTCGTTCGCATGCGCACCAGAGGCGGTCGCGCAGTCATTCGCGCACGCCGTGCAAAAGGCCGTCACCGCCTCGCCGTTTGATGCCAAACGGGTCGAGAGAGTTCGATCAGCGATTAATAGACGCCTACCGATTGCGCAAAACGGATGAGTATTCATCCGTTTTTGCTTTTAGGCGGGCCGTAAAAGGCCAATATCTCGTTGTGCACTATCGACCCAATGAATTCGATACGGCTCGCATGGGCGTCGTTGTGGCAAAAAAACTGGTGCGGCGTGCGACCCAGCGCAATTTGGTCAAACGCATCGTGCGGGAGGGCTTTCGCCTTCGCCGCGCGCTGCTTCCAAGGCTTGACCTTGTAGTGCGCCTGCATCGGCCAATTGCCGACGCATCGCGCGCCAGCATGCACCTCGATCTGGCCCGACTTCTGCGGCAGTTGCCCGAATGAGAACCATCTTGCTCGCTATGCTCAAAGGCTACCGCTACGCGATCAGCCCGCTGCTGGGCAATAACTGCCGCTTCGTGCCAAGCTGTTCGGAGTACGCATGTGAAGCCATCGAGCGCCATGGCAGCGGCCGCGGCGGGTGGCTCGCCATAAGGCGCCTAGGGCGCTGCCATCCCTGGTGCGACGGCGGTCACGACCCCGTCCCCTAACCTCAGTCATTACGGACGTGTTCCCGATGGACAATCGTCGTCTCATTCTCCTCATGGTTTTCGGTTTCTCGCTATTCATGTTGTGGGAGGGTTGGCAGCGCAGTATCAATCCGCCGGTTCCGCCCGCCTCCTCCGTCACCGCGCAGCAGCAGGCGGCGTCGGCAGAGGGCGCCGTGATCCCTCAAGCCAGTAGCGGTCTGAGCGCTGACTCCGGCAGCGTGCCGACGGCACCGGCGGTCAACACGGCACCGACGATCTCAGTCAGTACCGACATGCTGACCGCGCAGATCTCGGCCGATGGCGGCGATATCGTTCGACTGACCCTGACAAAGTACAAGGCCACCGAGGACAAGTCGAAAGACTACGTGCTGCTCGACAACGGCACACGCCACATCTACTCGGCGCAATCCGGTCTCACCGGCAAAGGCCTGCCGAACCACAAGACCCGCTTCGAGCTTCCACCCGGCGACATGTCGCTCGCCCCGGGTGAAGACACACTCACCGTTCGGCTCAAGGCTCCCGAAGCCAACGGCGTAGCGGTCACCAAGGTGCTGACGTTCCATCGCGGCAGCTATCTGATCGATGTCGCGTATGAGGTGACGAACGCATCAGACGCGCCGCTGCGCACGGATGCCTACTTCCAGCTGGTGCGCGACGGCGAAGCCGCGGAAACAACCGAGGCGATGGGGGTCACGACGTTCACCGGCCCCGCGTTTTATACAGAAACCGAAAAGTTCCAAAAAGTCGCGTTCGACGATATTGCCGACGGCAGTGCCACCTATCCGCGCAAGGCGGACAATGGCTGGGTTGCCTTGGTGCAGCACTACTTCGTCAGCGCCATCCTTCCTGAACAGGGAACGCAACGCGAATATTTCGCCCGCAAGGTCGGTAATAATCTGTACAGTGCTGGCGTCATCCTGCCGGTCGACACGGTTGAACCCGGCGCGACGCAGAGCATCTCGACCCGGCTGTATTCCGGTCCGCAAGAGCAGGCGAATCTCGAAACCATCGCGCCCGGACTGGATCTGGTAGTCGACTATGGCTGGCTGACCGTGATTGCCGCACCCCTGTTCTGGGTGCTGCAATGGTTCCACTCGCTGACCGGCAACTGGGGCTGGGCGATCATTCTGGTCACCATCGCGATCAAGCTGGTGTTTTTTCCGCTGTCCGCCGCCTCCTATAAGTCGATGGCGAAGATGCGCACGCTGTCGCCGCGCCTTGCCCGCATGAAAGAGCAGTATGGTGACGACAAGGCCAAGATGCAGCAGGCGATGATGGAGATGTATAAGCGGGAGAAGATCAACCCGCTCGGTGGATGTCTACCGATCCTCGTGCAGATCCCTGTCTTCATTGCCCTGTACTGGGTGCTGCTTGGCAGCGTCGAGATGCGCCAGGCGCCATGGCTCGGCTGGATTCAGGATCTGTCCGTCAAGGATCCTTACTTCATTCTGCCGATCATCATGGGTGCGACAATGATCATCCAGATGCGGCTCAACCCCACCCCGCCCGACCCGATTCAGGCCAAGGTGATGATGGCGATGCCCATCATCTTCACCTTCATGTTCCTTTTCTTCCCGGCAGGCCTCGTGCTCTACTGGGTCGTGAACAACACGCTGTCGATCGCCCAGCAATGGCAGATCACCCGCATGATCGAAAGTGGAAAGAAGCCCGCCTGACACGATTGCAGCGATCGCCACCGCGCCCGGGCGTGGTGGTGTCGGTATCGTCCGCCTGTCCGGCGCATCGCTCGCATCGATTGCCCGCCAGCTCAACGGTGGGGAAATTCCGCAATCGCGGGTAGCGAACGTTCGCTCATTCGTCGATAGCGCCGGCCGCCAGATCGACGAAGGCCTTCTACTGTACTTCCGCGCTCCGTACTCGTTTACCGGTGAGGACGTGATCGAAATTCACGGCCACGGCGGGCCGGTCGTGATGCAGTTGCTGCTCGAGTCCTGCCTCGCTCTCGGTGCGCGCCTGGCGGAACCGGGCGAGTTCACCCGCCGCGCCTTTCTCAATGACAAAATCGACCTGACTCAGGCGGAGGCCATTGCCGATCTCATCGATGCATCGACAGCAGAGGCTGCGCGTTCGGCCGCGCGCTCGCTCACCGGCGAGTTCTCATCGGCTATTCATGCCGTGCGTGATCAGCTGATCACGCTGCGCATGCTGGTCGAAGCAACACTCGACTTTCCTGAAGAGGAAATCGACTTCCTTGAAAGTGCTCGGGCGATCGAGCGCCTTGAAGGCATTCGCGTCGCACTGGAAAACGTCATCGAACGCGCGCAGCAAGGCGCACTGATGCGCGAAGGTTTGAAGGTCGTCCTTGTCGGTCGTCCGAACGTCGGCAAGTCCAGCTTGTTGAACCAGCTCGCCGGCCACGATCGCGCGATCGTAACCGAAATTGCCGGCACGACCCGGGACGCGCTAAGTGAGAGCATTCAGATTTCAGGCGTTCCACTGCATATCGTTGACACGGCCGGACTCCGTTCAACCAGCGACCCCGTCGAGCAACATGGCATCGCACGCACCTGGCAGGCAGTGGACACCGCGGACGTCATAGTGCGGATCGTTGACGCTCGAACCGGGCTGACGTCCGTCGATGACGATATCGACAAGCGTTTGAGCGAGAAGGTGCCGAGAATTATCGTCGCGAACAAATGCGATCTCATTGGTGAATCGCCAAGTATTGAAGAATGCGGCGAGGAGGTACGCATCGTGTTATCGGCGAAACTCGGTCATGGTATCGATCTGCTGCGAGATCAATTGCTGCGGATCGCGGGTTGGCATCGCCATTCGGAAGACGTCTTCCTCGCGCGTGCCCGTCACCTGCGCGCGCTCGATTCGGCGCGCCAACATGTCGCCATTGCGCTGACACTCAATCAGGCGTTGGAGTTATTGGCTGAAGAATTGCGCCTCGCGCACGAAGCACTCGGTGAAATTACTGGCGAGTTCTCGAGTGATGACTTGCTTGGTGAGATCTTTTCCCGCTTCTGCATTGGAAAATAGTTTAATGGTTTCACGTGAAACCATCGGTATTTGGGGCGTCACGATGCCGGTCCATTGTCGTATTTTCTCGATAGTGCGGCCGATTCAAAAGCATCCGCCCATTGGGTGGTTACGTGTTTCCAACCGGCCAAAAGGATTCGCGTGCGAACGTACCGACGCCGTGCTGGACACCGACTAGCACGCGAAGAAGACACCGTTCGTCAACCGTCATCTCGTGATCGTCGTCGTGCCGCCCACGACACCAGGCTAACATCGAAAGCATTGACACCCGGACGCATGTTTCACGTGGAACACCGCGTGGCTTTGCACGTGCGCAACTGCTAGAATCCCTTGTTTTTCAAGCTTTTGGATGAAAACGCCCATGCACGGCCTTCACCTGATCGCCGACTTGTACGCGTGCGATTGCCCTCCCAACGTTTTGCTGGACCAGGAAACGCTCGAAACGAAATGCGTCCAGTTTTGTGCTGACGCCGGATTGACGCCCCTCGGCAAATATTTCTACCAGTTCACCCACGACTCGGGTGAAAAAGCGGGCGTCACCGGGACAGTCGTACTTGCGGAATCGCACGTAGCGATTCATACGTGGCCCGAAACACAGGCGGTCACGCTCGACATTTATGTATGCAATTTCTCGCGGGACAATAGCGAACGCGCGCGTGCTGTCTATAAGCGATTGATCGATTTGTTTGACCCGGGAGAGGTCCAATCGAGCGACATCATGCGCGGTGAACTGCCCGTCGCTACTGCCGCCTAAGCCGGACCGATGAACACGCCGCCCGCTGCGGAACAACTCCTTCTCGAAGCGCTAAGCGATCACGCCGGCCACTATCAATGCGGGGGCCGCCTGATTGATTCCGGGCACACGGCCATCCAGCGCTATGAAGTCTGGGATTCGCCGCAATTTGGCAGGCTTCTCAGGCTCGACGACTTCTTCATGACGTCCGAGCGCGACGAGTTCTTCTATCACGAGAACCTGATTCACGTGCCGGCAATTTGTCAGAAGGCCCCGCAACGCGCCTTGATCATCGGTGGCGGTGACGGTGGCTCGGCCGAAGAGCTCTTCAAGTATTCAAGCATTGAGGAGGTGGTGCTGGTCGAGATCGATGCCAAGGTCGTGGAAATTGCTCGGCAACACCTCGCCGGGATCCATAAGGGTGCATTTGACAACCCGCGCCTCAGTTTGCGCATTGGCGACGGGCAGCGCTACGTCCGCGAGGTCGCCCCCGCCGAACGAAAGACGTTTGATTTGATCGTGCTCGACCTCACCGACCCCGTCGGCCCGGCCGCCGCCTTGTACGCCGAGGATTTTTTTGGCGATTGCAAGGCACTGTTGAGTGCCCAAGGGGCGCTTACCCTTCATCTTGGCGCGCCCATCTACCAGCCAGAGCGGGTCCAAGAGATGATTCAGCGGCTGCGACGCGTATTCACCCGCGTGCGCCCACACTTCCACTACATCCCGCTGTATGGCAGCCTGTGGGGCATGGCGAGTGCGAGTGATACGGTGGACCCAGCCGAATTCAGCGCGGCCGAAATCGATCGGCGTATCCGCGACGCTTCGTTGGTCGATCTTCAGTACTTCAATGGTGCGGTCCACGCCGCCAGCTTCGCCTACCCAAACTATCTCCGGGCACTCGTAGGCGAATGACGCGACGTGCGCCACGCGGCAGCGGGCCTTCGCTCCTGCCCGCAGACAGCCTGTCGAACAGCATTGATGTCGCGGCAACACTGGTCTCCGATGTCATTGCCGGTACGACACTGACCCGCGCCCTCGAAGCGCGCCGCAACGCACACCACGACACGGCAACCAACTGGGGCGCCATTCAGGACTTGGCGTACGGAACGCTGCGCGATTTCGGCCGCGGCGACACGCTACTTCGCATTCTGCTGAAGAAGCCACTCGACGAGCCGCTCCAGTCCATTTTTCGCGTGGCACTGCATCGTCTCGAGAAACGCCCAGACCAAGCACATCTGATCGTCGACCAATCTGTGGAAGCGTTCGGCGCCAGGGCACCCGGCCTGCGCGGGGTCGCAAATGGGGTGTTGAGGAACTTCGTCCGCCAATTTGACGCCCTGCGCACGCGCGCAGACGACAATCCGGTGGCGTTGCATCGCCATCCGGCATGGTGGATCAAGCGCCTGCGCGCCAGCTATCCGCAGGACTGGCAAGCCATCCTCGCCGCCGGAAACACCCATCCGCCCATGTGCTTACGCGTCAACCCGCGCCGCATCGATCGCGCGGACGCGCTCGGCTTGCTCGCCGACGCGAGCATTCGCAACCACGCACTTCCAAATGGTGCCCTGTTGCTCGACGCGCCACGTCCGGTCGATCGTATCCCGGGTTTCGCTGACGGCATCTTTTCGGTCCAGGATGCAGGCGCGCAATGGGCCGCCGGTTATCTCCATCCCCAGCCCGGCGAGCGCGTCCTCGACGCCTGTGCCGCACCGGGTGGCAAGACCGCCCAATTGCTGGAGAATTACGAAATCGACCTTACCGCGCTCGAGCTCGATCCGCTGCGTGCCCGGCGAATAACGGCAAACCTCGACCGCCTCGGTCTCTCCGCGCATCTCGCGATTGGCGATTGCCGGTCGCCCGCTGACTGGTGGGACGGGCGTCCGTACCAACGCATTTTGGCCGATGTACCATGCTCAGCCTCTGGCGTCGTGCGGCGCCACCCTGACATCAAATGGCTGCGCCGGGCAAACGATATCGACGGGTTCGCCCGGCAACAGGCGGAGATTCTCGACGCCTTGTGGCAGACCCTCGCCCCCGGTGGCACAATGCTCTACGTCACATGCTCAGTTTTTGTCGAAGAGAACAGCACACAGATCAACCGATTCTGCGCGCGCCACGTCGATGCCACGCGCATTCCCATTGAGGATCAATCCGAGCGGATTCTGCTACCCGCTGCCGAACATGACGGCTTCTACTACGCCTTGCTGGAAAAAACACCTTGACCGTTGCATCGGTCTGATCACGGGCACCCTGTTGCCGCTGATGCTGGCGTCGGTGGCCGCATGGGCGCACGCCAGTGACGCCAGTATCAAGTACGCCGAAATCGTGCCGCGCGGCGAAAACTACGTCATCAACGCCGACATCGCGCTGCGCCTCAATGCGCGTGTCACCGAAGCCATCGAGCGCGGCATTCCCGTGCAGTTCGTCGTCGAGGCAAGCGTCAAGGCGCCGCGATGGTACTGGTTCGACAAGACCGCGGCGCAGCAATCGCTGGTCTATCGGCTCTCCTATCATCCGCTGACCCGAAGCTACCGGCTGGACTCGGGCGGATTGCACCAGCGCTTCGACTCGCTCGACGCTGCGGTAGCAACCCTCAAGCGCATCCGCAGCTGGCCTGTCGCTCCAGTCGCCCAGCTCAACACGGGCACGTCATACAAGGTGGCGTTGCGCTTCTACCTAGATACCAACCAGTTGCCACGACCCTTTGTGGTGTCGGACCTCGGTAGTGGCGACTGGTCTATCGATACCGACTGGGCGCGCTGGACCTTTCTCGCCGGGCCGCTCGCCGCGCCATGAAGCGCATAGCCATCGTCATCGCTGCAGCGCTGGCGGGCATCTCGCTCTTCCTGCTGGCCAGCGCAACGGCGAATTCTGATGTCTTTGCTGACATCTATCCCTATCTGCTGGCGGTTAACGGCTTCGTAGTCGTCGCGCTGGCGGGCATCGTCGGCGTCCAACTGCGCCGGCTGCTGCTTGAGTACCGTTCGAAGAAGTTCGGCGCGCGACTCAAGAGCCGCCTGTTGCTGTTCTTCGCCCTCATGGCCCTGGTCCCAGGCCTCGTCGTCTATACCGTTTCCCTGCAGTTCGTCATACGCAGTATCGAAACCTGGTTTGACGTGCGTGTCGATGCAGCGCTCGACGGCGGCATCGCACTTGGGCAAAGCGCGCTCGAGTATCTTGGCCAGCAACTCGAAGACCATGCCCAGGAGATGGCCCTCGACTTGAGCGACAATCCGCAACTCGCGGTGATCACATTGACACGCATGCGCGAACAAAGCGGCGTCGATAGTGCCACCCTGTTCGACGAAGGTGGCCGGGTAGTGGCGACCGCTTCGGCGACGGTCGGCCGGCTCATGCCACAACTGGCCAGCCGCGAACAGATGCGCCAGGTGCGCAGCGGTCAGCGCACCCGCTTCATTGACACGGATGAAAACGGGCGGATCGAGATCACCGTGCTTGCGGCGGTGGCGACACGCAGCATCGCCAGCGAGGCGCTCTACCTGCAGCTTCGCCAAAGCGTGCCCGAATCGCTCAGCCGCAATGCCAACGCGGTTCAGGCCGCCCACCGCGACTACCAGGAACTTTCACTTGGCCGCGAAGGCCTCAAGCGCATCTATACACTCACCCTCACACTGTCGCTGCTGCTCGCCTTGCTCACCGCGGTGGCAGTCGCCTTCGTGCTCGCCCGGCGCCTCACCAAACCGCTGCTGATTCTTGCCCAGGGCACCGAAGCCGTTGCCCAAGGCGACTACAGTCCGCGCCGCGCGCTGCCCGCCAACGACGAGCTTGGAATTCTGACCCAGTCATTCAGTCAGATGACCCGTCAGCTTGACGAGGCCCGCGCGCTCGCCGAGCGGAATCGAGCCGCTGTCGAAGCGGCGCGCGCCTACCTCGAGAGCGTGCTTGCGAACCTTTCGACCGGCGTACTTGCGTTCGCCCCCGACGGCACCCTGCGCGCCGCCAATCGCGGCGCCACCCAGATTCTGGACGACACGCTCGATGATCATGAAAACATTCCCCTTGCCGAGTGGCCACGGCACACCGTATTCCGCGACGCACTGCTGAACGAATTGGCACGCGACGAAGAGAACTGGCATGAACAGATCGAGATCAATGCCGCCGATGGCAGTCAGCAGACCCTGCTGGTTCATGGCGCCCGCCTGCCCGAGGTGTCCGGCGGCGGAACGGTAATCGTGTTCGACGACATCTCCCACCTTATCGCCGCCGAGCGGACGGCGGCGTGGGCCGAAGTCGCGCGCCGCCTGGCGCATGAAATCAAGAACCCGCTCACCCCGATCCAGCTCTCCGCCGAGCGTATGGGGATGAAACTGGCGCCACAGCTCGACGACGATGGGCGCGCCTTGCTCGAACGCTCCACCACCACTATCGTCAATCAGGTCGAGGCGATGAAGAACCTGGTCAACGCCTTCCGCGACTATGCCAAGTTGCCGGTTCCGACCCTTGTCGAACTCGATCTGAACGCACTGGTCAAGGAGGTCCTGGTGTTGTATGAAGCGTCCGCAATTCCGGTCACGCTGGCGCTGCAACCGGGCCTCGGACCAGTCAAGGGCGATGCTTCGCAATTGCGCCAGGTCATCCATAATCTGTTGCAGAACGCCGCCGATGCGCTCGACGGTCGCGATGACGCACGCATTGAAATCCGCACAGCGTCAATCGACGCGAAACACATTGAACTGACGGTGCGCGACAACGGAGAAGGATTCCCGGTCGATGTGCTGGCGCGGCCGTTTGCACCTTATTTCACCACCAAGCGCCGCGGCTCGGGACTTGGGCTGGCAATCGTCAAGAAGATCATCGACGAACACGGCGGCGACATCCGCCTTATCAACCACGACGATGGCGGTGCCGAGGTGCGCATCCACCTCCGCCCGGCATCCACCACATAGACCACGATCATGCCTTCCATTCTCATCGTTGACGACGAAGTCGGCATTCGCGAATTGCTCTCGGAGATCCTCACCGATGAGGGTTACGACGTACGCGTCGCCGAGAATGCCACCACCGCACGCGAAGCGCGCAACAAGGCGAGACCCGATCTGGTCTTGCTCGACATCTGGATGCCAGATTCCGACGGCATATCCTTGCTCAAGGAATGGTCGGCCAGCGGGCAACTCACCATGCCGGTCATCATGATGTCCGGCCACGGCACCATCGACACGGCGGTCGAAGCGACACGCATTGGTGCGATCGACTACCTTGAAAAACCCATCGCCCTCAAGAAATTGCTGACCACAGTCAAACGCGCCATGGCGGTGCGCCCGCGCGCCGAGTCCGCCCAGCCGGCGCCGCTGACGCTTGCGGCATTCAGCCGGTCTGCCGCGCTGCGCGACCTGCGCAAGCGGCTCGAGCAGGTCGCCACGCGTACCCGTCATCTGTTGCTCAAGATCACCGGCGGATCGCTCGCCGAGCTGGCCGCGCGCAGTATCAAGACGCGGCGCGACAGCTGGCTTGATCTGACCGCTATCGGTGGACCCCTCGACCTCGACCAGTTGCAGACCCAACACGGCGGTATCCTGTTTGTCGGCGAACTCAAGCGGCTG
>CBDULG010000077.1:0-11291 GCA_965367985.1 uncultured Rhodocyclaceae bacterium | reverse complement strand
GGTGAATCCTATCGGCGCCAGCCCTTGGCGGCCGAACTGCTGCCGCCGCAGTAGGTCCGCGGGCGATCCGGAACGCCGCGTGCGTTTCCGGCGCTGACGCGGCTGTAAAAGGAAAAAGCGACCTGCGGGTCGCTTTTTCCATTCGATTCCGGCTCAGTCTGCGTAGCGCGCTTCGAGCGCAGCAATGGCGGGGAGCGTCTTGCCTTCGAAGAATTCGAGAAAGGCGCCGCCGCCTGTCGAGATGTAACCGACGTCGTCGGCGATGTTGAACTTGGCGATCGCAGCGAGCGTATCGCCGCCACCAGCGATCGAGAACGCCTCCGAGTGCGCGATGGCCGAGGCCATCATTTTCGTGCCGCCGGCAAACTGGGCGTATTCGAAAACGCCAAGCGGGCCGTTCCAGATGATCGTGCCGGCGTGCGCAATGATGTCGGTCAGGCGCGCCGAACTCTTCGGGCCGACATCGAGGATGCGGTCGTGCGGGCCGACTTCATCGATCGGGATGCGGTTGGCGCGCGCCAGCGCCGACACTTCGTCGGCCACAACCACGTCGACCGGCAAGGGGACTTCGGCGCCGCGCTCGCGCATCATGTCCATGATGACCTGCGCTTCCTTGACCAATTCGGGTTCGGCCAGCGATTCGCCGATGCGTTTGCCCGAGGCGAGCAGGAAGGTGTTGGCAATGCCGCCGCCGACGATGAGCTGATCGACTTTTTCGGCGAGGGTGCGCAGGATGGTCAGCTTCGATGAGACCTTGGCGCCACCGACGATCGCCACCATTGGGCGTGCAGGGTTTTCGGTGGCCTTGGAGAGCGCATCGATCTCCGCGCCCATGAGCACGCCGGCGCAGGCGACCGGCGCGAAGCGCGCCGCGCCCGCGGTGGTGGCCTCGGCGCGGTGTGCGGTGCCGAAGGCATCGTTGACGTAGATGTCGCACAGCGACGCGATCTTGCGCGCTAGCGTTTCGTCGTTCTTCTTTTCGCCGATATTGCCGCGGCAGTTTTCCAGCAGGACGATTTCCCCCGGCTTCACCTCGAAGCCGCCATCGACCCAGTCGGCGACCAGTTTGACCGGCCGGTCTATCAACTGGCCGAGCCGTACGGCAACCGGCATGAGTGTGTCCTCGGCGGTGAGCTTGCCTTCGGTGGGCCGCCCGAGATGGGAAACCACCATCAACGCGGCGCCATGGTCGAGACAGTAGCGGATCGACGGAATCGAGGCGCGGATGCGGGTATCTTCGGTGATATTGCCCGCTTCGTCCTGCGGCACGTTGAGATCGGCGCGGATCAGCACGCGCTTGCCGGCAACGTCCAGCTCTTGGAGCTTCTTGACTTTCATTTTCCGTGTGTCCTGAGCGAAATCATGGTCATTGAAGTGTGTGAAGTGCGAATAGGGCGTGGCCGCGCGCAGGGCTATGCCGGCCATTTTCCTTGCCAGTGGTGAAGCACATCGACCATGCGGCTGGCGAAGCCCCACTCGTTGTCGAACCAAAGCAGCAGGCTGACCAGCGAGTCGCCACTGACCCGCGTCTGCCCGCCGTCGATGATGGCGGAATGGGGGTCGTGATTGAAATCGATCGAGGCGTGCTCGTGCTCCGTGTAGGCGAGCAAATTGCGGTAGCGGGTGTGGGCGGCATCGGCGAGCAAACGGTTGACCGCTTCCACGGTGACCGGCTGTCGGGTGGTGAGCGTCAGCTCGATCGCCGAGACGTTGAGCGTCGGCACCCGAATCGCCTTGGCCTGCACCCGCCCGGCCAATTGCGGCAACAGGCGCTCGACGCCGCGCGCCAGACCCGTGGACACCGGAATGATCGACTGCATGGCGGAGCGCGTGCGGCGCAGATCGGTGTGATGGTAACCGTCGATCAGCGGCTGATCGTTCATCACCGAATGCAGCGTCGTCAGCACTGCGTGATCGACGCCGATCGCACGATCGATTAGATCGAGCACGGGCACCACGGCGTTGGTGGTGCACGAGGCGCTCGAGACGATGCGCTCGTCGCCGTGCAAGCTGTCGTGATTGATGCCGAACACCACCGTGGCGTCGACATCTTCGGCACTCAGCGCGGGGTGAGACAGCAGCACGCGGGGGCAACCTGCGTCAACGAAACGCCGTAACTCGGCACGTGTGCCGTAGCGACCCGAACATTCGACGAGCACGTCGATGCCCATGCTTGCCCAGTCGACTGCCTCGGGCGTCACTTCATGGGTGATCCGCACCGCGTCGCCGTCGATGCGCAGCGTGCCGTCGGCGACATCGACGACGCCGGGGAATCGACCGTGGGTGGAATCGAAGCGGGTGAGGTATTCGATACTGGCCAGATCGGCCGGTTCGTTGATGGCAACCACGCGGCATTCTCCACAGTCGGCCGATTCATGCACCGCGCGCAGAAAACAGCGGCCGATGCGGCCGTATCCGTTGATGGCAATGCGTAGTGTCATGCGCGATTGCTTGGCAGGGCGGAGGAGGGCGTGCCGAAAACAGGCCGAAAACGGGGACGCATTTTCGCGCCCCCGGTCACCGGCTTACTTTGCCTGCGCGAAGGCGCGCGCCGCGTCGAGCATGCGGCAGGAATAGCCCCACTCGTTGTCGTACCACGCCAGCACCTTGACCAGCGTGCCGTCGATAACACGCGTTTGCGTTGCATCGAAAGTCGATGAATGGCTGTCGTGATTGAAGTCCATCGACACCAGGGGCGCTTCATTGACGGCCAGCACACCCTTGAGTGCGCCGCCGGCCGCTTCCTTCATGAGATCGTTGATTTCCTCAACGCTGGTGGCGCGTTCGGCGGTAAAGGTGAGGTCGACGAGAGATACGTTCATGGTCGGCACGCGCAGCGCGAAACCGTCGACCTTCCCCTTGAGCGCTGGCATCACCAGGCCGACGGCCTTGGCCGCCCCGGTCTTGGTTGGAATGATGTTCTGCGCAGCGGCGCGCGCGCGGCGCAAGTCCTTGTGGCGCACATCGACCAACACCTGATCATTGGTATAGGCATGCACCGTGGTCATCAGTCCCTGTTTTATGCCGATGTTGTCCTGCAGCACCTTGGCGACCGGCGCCAGGCAGTTGGTGGTGCACGAGGCGTTGGAGACCACGGTCATGTCGCCGCGCAGCACATCGTGATTGACGCCGTAGACGATGGTGGCGTCAACGTCGTCGCCACCCGGGGCGGAGATCAGCACCTTGTTCGCGCCCTGCTCGAGCAGCACCTGCGCCTTGGCTTTGGAGTTGTATGCGCCGGTGCATTCGAGCAGCACATCGACGCCCAGTCCGCCCCAGTCGATGTCGAGCGGATTCTTGGTGGAGAAGTATTTGATGCGATCGCCGTCGACAACGATCGCGTCCTCGCCGTCGATGCTCACCGGAAAGCCGAAGCGGCCGTGGGTGGTGTCGTACTGGGTCAGGTGCGCATTGGTCTCGATGCTGCCGCTGGCGTTGATCGCGACCACCTTGAATTCTTCGCGCAGCCCGAGTTCGTAGATTGCGCGCAGCGTGCAGCGTCCGATCCGGCCGTAGCCGTTGATGGCGACTCTAATGCTCATTCCTTGACCCCTCCCCTCGTGTCCCAAATCAATCCGTTGACGCGTTCCGTCCGCGCTCAACCCACCAGCGTGCGCACCGCGTCTACGACGGCGTTGCTGGTAATGCCGAACAACTCGAACAGTTCGCCGGCCGGTGCCGATTCACCAAAACTGTCAACGCCGATCACCGCGCCCTCAAGGCCGACATACTTGCGCCAGAAGTCGCTCACCCCCGCTTCGATTGCCACGCGCGGCACGCCGGCGAGCAGCACCGAGGCCTTGTAGGCGGAGTCCTGGCGGTCGAACACGTTGGTGCTCGGCATCGACACCACGCGCACATCAATGCCCGATTCGGCAAGCGTCTGTTGCGCGGCCATCGCCAGCCCGACTTCCGAGCCGGTGGCGATGATCACCGCCTGCGCCGATTTGCCGCGCGACGCATTAGCTGCTTCGGAGAGCACGTAGCCGCCCTTGCGAATCGCCTCGATCTGGCCGTCTTCGCGCGCCTGGAACGGCAGACCCTGGCGCGAGAAGCACAGCGACGAAGGGCCGCCCTTGCGTTCGATCGCGCAGGCCCAGGCAACGGCCGATTCGGTGGTGTCGCAGGGGCGCCAGACGTCCATGTTGGGGATGTAGCGCAACGTCGCCATCTGCTCGACCGGCTGGTGCGTAGGGCCGTCCTCGCCGAGGCCGATGGAATCATGTGTGAACACGAAGATCTGACGCAGCTTCATCAGCGCTGCCATGCGCAGTGCATTGCGCGAATACTCGCTGAACATCAGGAACGTGGCGGTGTAGGGGATTAGGCCACCGTGCAGGCTGGCGCCATTGGCAATCGCCGACATGCCGAATTCACGCACGCCGTAGTACACGTAGTTGCCGCCATCCTCACGTGTCACACCTTTGGCGCCGCTCCATAAAGTGAGGTTCGATCCGGCGAGGTCGGCCGAGCCGCCGAACAGCTCGGGCAGCTTCGCCGCGTACGCTTCAATGGCGTTCTGGCTCGCCTTGCGGGTGGCGATTGATTCGGCCTTGTCGCACACCTGGGCCAGCACCTTCGTCACATGATCCGACCAATCGGCAGGTAGTTCGCCCGCGGTGCGGCGTTCGAATTCAGCGGCCAGTTCGGGGTGGGCGGTGCGGTAAGCATCGAAACGCCGGTTCCATTCGGCCTCGGCAGCCGCGCCGGCTTCGCGTGCGTTCCACGCCGCATAAACGTCGTCGGGTACTTCGAAGGGCGGGTGATTCCAACCAATGTGGGCGCGCGTCGCTTCGACCTCGGCGTCCCCCAGCGGCGCGCCGTGAACGTCGTGGCCACCTTGCTTGTTGGGTGCGCCGGCGCCGATGACGGTTTTGCAGCAGATCAGTGTCGGCCGGTCGGTGTCGGCGGTCGCTTTGGCAATGGCCGCCTCGATCGATGCCGGGTCGTGGCCCTGCACGTCGCGCACCACTTGCCAGCCATAGGCTTCGAAGCGCTTTGGCGTGTCGTCGGTGAACCAGCCGTCGACATGGCCGTCGATGGAGATGTTGTTGTCATCGTAAAAGGCGATGAGCTTGCCCAGTCCGAGCGTGCCGGCAAGCGAACACACTTCGTGCGAGATGCCTTCCATCAGGCAGCCATCGCCGAGAAAAACCCAGGTGCGGTGATCGACGATGTCGTGGCCCGGACGGTTGAACGCGGCGGCCAACACCTTCTCAGCCAACGCCATGCCGACCGCATTGCCGATGCCCTGGCCGAGCGGGCCCGTCGTCGTTTCGATGCCGGGCGCATAGCCGTATTCGGGGTGGCCGGGCGTCTTGCTGTGCAGTTGCCGGAAATTCCTGATCTCGTCGATCGGCAGATCGTAGCCGGTCAGGTGCAGCAGCGCGTAAAGCAGCATGGAGCCGTGCCCGTTAGAGAGCACGAAGCGATCACGATCGACCCATTCCGGGTTGGCGGGATTGTGCTTGAGGTGATGCCGCCACAGGACTTCGGCGATTTCGGCCATGCCCATCGGCGCGCCGGGATGGCCCGACTTCGCTTTCTGCACGGCGTCCATGGCGAGCGCGCGGATGGCGCCGGTGATCGGATTGAACTGCGGGGGTGTGACATTGCGCTCGGACGACATATTGATTCCGGCCGGCTGGCCCGTGATGGCAAAAGCGGAATTATCGTCGAAACCGGCCCGCTTGGGTAGCCGAGCGGACGCCGCTGCCGGCGAGCATCAGACCCACTGGCGTCGCCGCTCCATGAGTTTCCAGATCAACGGTGTAAGGATCAGCTGCATCGCCAGATCGAGCCGCCCGCCCGGCACCACGATGGTGTTGGCACGCGTCATGAAGGCGTCGTGCAGCATTTGCAACAGGTAGGGAAAGTCGACGCCGCGCGGATCCTTGAAGCGGATGACCACCATCGACTCCTCTAGCGAGGGAATGTCGCGCGCCGCAAATGGGTTGGACGTGTCGACCACCGGGACGCGCTGAAAGTTGATGTGGGTGCGCGAAAACTGCGGCACGATGTAGTGCACATAGTCGTGCATGCGGCGCAGGATAGTGTCTTGCACGGCGTCCATGGAATAACCGCGGCGGGTTGTGTCGCGGTGCAGTTTCTGCACCCATTCCAGATTGATCGTTGGCACCACGCCGATCAACAGGTCGACATGGCGGGCCACGTCCACGTTGTCGGTGACCACCGCACCGTGCAACCCTTCGTAGAACAGGCAATCGGTGCCGACGGGCAGGTCTTCCCATTCAGTAAAGGTGCCCAGCGGCAAATTCCATTGCAGCGCCTTGGCCTCGCTGTGCACGTAGTAGCGGCGCCGTCCGGTGGCCGAATCGCCGTAGGAGCGGAACAACTGGTCGAGCAGATCGAGGTGGTTGGCTTCCGGGCCGAAGTGGCTGATACCGCGCCGACCCTGCGATTCAGCAGCGTCGATCTGCTGTTTCATTTCGTCGCGCGTAAAGCGGTGGAAACTGTCGCCTTCGACGACCGCCGCATTCACGTTTTCGCGATGGAAGATCGCTTCGAATGTGTCCTTGACCGTTGTTGTGCCCGCGCCCGACGAGCCTGTAACGGCGATGATCGGATGCTTCATCGACATGAAGGAACTCCCGTTGTGTTCAATTGCCGGGTGCCGGCGGAGGGTTCAGATGTGGTTTTGCAACCACTCGCGCCAGTGGGCGAACATGGCCGGAGAAGCGGCCGCGATCACCGCCCGCTTGGCGCCGGGGCGGGAGAACAGATCGTTGCCGTCGAGCGCCGCGCCGCAACCGCCGGCTTCGTGCACGATCAGGTGTCCGGCGGCGTAGTCCCACAGCATCTGCCCACCGTGAATGTAGACGTCAAGGCGACCGGCCGCAACAAAGCACCATTCAAGCGCGCTCGAACCGAAATTTCGCTGTGAAAAAAATGGCGGACGTACCGACAATTCGTTGCTCAGGTGGGGTTCCACCCGTTTGAAGTCCACCCCGGCGACCGCGTCTTCGAGGCGAGTCGCGCACTGGCGTAGCGGCAAGGGCGTGCCGTTGAGATACGCGCCGGCGCCGGCCGCGGCATAAAAGGCCTCGTCGGTGACCGGGTTGTACACCACGCCGAACAGTGGCTGGTGATTCATCAGGTAGGCAATCGAGACCGAAAAAAACGGCACGCCGTTGGAAAAATTGGTCGTACCGTCGATCGGGTCGATGCACCACATGCCCTTGGCGCTCTCGTCCCAGATGCGGCCCTGTTCTTCCAAGCTCATTTCCTCGCCGAGCACCGGACCGGGCGCCAACTGCGGCAGGGCATCGGTAAAGCAGCGTTGCGATTCCAGGTCGGCCTCGGTAAACAGCGTGCCGTCGCTCTTGCGTTTGCGCGTGGTGTTCAGATGAAAAGGCAGGATGACGTCGCGCGCGATGTCGCGTACCACCGCTTCGAGCGCGCGGGCGCGAGATAGCCGCTTGGATGCAGTGTTCATGTGACGCTCCGCCATTTGATCGAGCAGCCGACGCTGGGCGTCTGCTGCGCGGGGCCGCGCCCGGTCTGCGCGACTTGCACCATCGCGTCGAACAGTTCGCGTGGTGCCTCGGGGGGTGCCGGCGTGATTCGCGAGGCGTCGAGCCGGCCGCGGTACTGTAGTCGCAGATCGGTGTTGAAGCCGAAAAAATCGGGCGTGCACACTGCACCGTAGGCGCGCGCGACGGCTTGCGATTCGTCGAGCACGTAGGGAAACGGGAAGTCGCGCGCACGCGCCAGATGCACCATGTGGTCCCAGTCGTCTTCGGCGTATTGCGCCGGATCATTGGCCATGATGGCGATACTGCCGATGCCGTAATCAACCAGCGCGCGGGTATCGCGCAGCAAGTGATCGAGGATCGCCTTGACGTAGGGACAGTGGTTGCAGATGAACATGACCAGCAGCCCCTTGGGGCCGCGTGCCGATTCCGGCGAGTGCATAGCGCCGTCGGTGCCCGGTAGCTCGAAATCGGGCGCCGGCCAGCCGAAGTCGCACTGCGGTGGATTGAGGCTCACCATCGGGTTCATCCTTTCTCTGCGGAAACTATAATAGCACGATGATTTCACGCTTTTTTTGTCCGCTTGCACTTGAATCCGGCGCCCGCGTCGTGCTGCCCGACGAGGCCGCGCATCACGCCGCGCGGGTGTTGCGTCTCAACCCCGGTGACGCGCTCGTCCTGTTCAATGGCGACGGCATTGCCTGGCCGGGCACGATCGAGGCGGTCAGCCCCGAGGTCGCCGTCCGTCTGGGCGAACACGGCGAACGCGAAGCCGAGCCGCGCTGCGCCATCACGCTGGTGCAGGCGCTCGCCGCGGGCGACAAGATGGACTGGGTGGTGCAGAAGGCGGCCGAACTGGGCGCAGCGGCCATCCAGCCGGTCGCAGCGCAGCGTTCGGTGCTTCGACTGAGCGGTGCGCGGGCGCAAAAGCGTGTCGACCACTGGCGCAAGGTGGTGCAGTCGGCATGCGAACAAAGTGGCCGCAGCCGCGTGCCCGCGGTGGAAGAGATCATGCCGCTCGATTGCTGGCTGGCGCGCTCGACGGGTGGCTGGGTGCTTTCGCCGGAAGGTGAAAACGCGTTGCGCGAGCGCGCCGCGCCGCCCTCATCGCTTAACCTTTTGATCGGCCCCGAAGCCGGCTGGAGCGATGCCGAGGTGGCCGCGATGTCGGCACGTGGCTTCGCGCTGGTGCGCCTCGGCCCGCGCGTGCTGCGCAGCGAAACCGCAGGTTTGGCTGCGCTCGCCGCGATTCAGGCGCTGTGGGGCGACTTTTAGGAGAGGGCGATGTTCGAGTCGGCCGAGTTGGGCCAGCAAGTGGGCAAGATGCGCTATGAGAACGAAGTGCCGCCCTTGCGCGCCGACTTGCTCGACGCACAGTTCGATCTGCGCGAGGCGGGAAATTTTGCCGTCGTCATTCTCGTCAATGGCGTCGATGCAGCCGGCAAGGGCGAGACGGTGAATCTGCTCAACGAGTGGATGGATCCGCGCCATATCGTCACATGGGCGATCGATGCGACGCGCGATGAAGCGCGCGAGCGTCCGCGAATGTGGCGCTTCTGGCGCATGTTGCCGCCCAAGGGGCGTGTCGGCATTCTTTTTGGCAACTGGTACGAAGGGTTGATCGAAAGACGAATCGAAAAACGCATCAAACCAAGCCGGCTCGACCAGCGCCTCGACGAGGTCAATCGATTCGAAGCCATGCTGACCGACGAAGGCGTGCTGTTGATCAAGTTCTGGTTCCACCTCTCGCGCGCGCGCCAGAAGGCACGACTCAAGAAACTGGCCGCCGATCCGCTTACCCGCTGGCGCGTCACTGATTCCGACTGGCGCCACTACAAACAGTATGGCCGCCGCCGCAGGGTCGCAGCGCATGTGCTGCGTTACACCAGCACGGCCGAGGCGCCATGGATTATCGTCGACGGCTCGGACGCGCGTTACCGCGCCCTGCTTGTCGGGCGCACGGTGCTGGAGGCGATGCGCAAGCGCCTCGACATGGAACACCGCTGGCGCCCACGCCTCGGTGCGGCGCCCATACCGGCCTTACGCGACGCCCGCTCGGTGCTCGACGTCCTGCAACTCGACCAGCCGCTGGGCAAGAAGGATTACCGCCACGCGCTCGAACGGCTGCAGGGGCGGCTGGCCCGTCTGACGCGCTGCAAGCGCTTTGCCGGGCGCGCGCTGGTGCTGGTCTTCGAGGGCATGGACGCGGCCGGAAAAGGCGGCGCCATCCGCCGGCTGACCGCGGCGCTCGACGCCCGCCAGTACCGGGTTGTGCCGATCGGCGCGCCCACTGACGAAGAACGGGCGCAGCCCTATTTGTGGCGCTTCTGGCGCCATGTGCCGCGCCGCGGCAAGGTGGTGATCTTCGATCGATCGTGGTACGGCCGGGTGCTCGTCGAGCGCGTCGAAGGCTTCTGCTCGGAGGCCGACTGGATGCGCGCATACGGCGAGATCAACGATTTTGAAGACACACTGGCCGATGCCGGCGCGGTGGTCGTCAAGTTCTGGCTCGCGATCAGTCAGGACGAACAACTGCTGCGCTTCGAGGCGCGCGCCGCCGAGCCGCACAAACGTTTCAAGATTACCGACGAGGACTGGCGAAATCGCGAGCGCTGGCCGTCATACGAACGCGCCGTTTGCGACATGATCGACCGCACCAGCACCGAGCGTTCGCCGTGGACGCTGGTCGGGGCGGACAACAAGCGTCACGCGCGAATCAAGGTGTTGCGTACGGTCTGCGAGCGGCTCGAAGCAGCGCTCGCGTAGGCTCCATGGCGCTGTAATGGCGCTGGGGATCGGTTTAAACTCGTCATCACTGTTGCGTTTCACGCGTGCGGCGCGGCGGGATACGTCAAGGAGAAAACGTGCACGAATCTGCGGCCATCCGCGATATTTCGCCGCTCCCGTCCAGCGACATGACGCAGGACTTCGTCGCCTGGGTGCGCGGCGCTGCGCCCTATATTCACGCCTTCCGCGGCAAGACCTTCGTGATGGCCTTCGGCGGCGAGGTCGTGCTGGGCGATGCGGCGCAAAAGCTCGCCTACGACTGCAATCTGCTCGCTGCGCTGGGCATTCGCCTGGTACTCATTCATGGTGCGCGCCCGCAGATCGACGCGGAAATGGCGCGCGCCGGGCTGGTGCCGCAGTTTCACAACGGATTACGGGTCACCGATGCCGACGCGCTGGCCTGCGTCAAGTCGGCGATGGCAGTGACACGCCTCGAACTCGAGGCGCTGCTCTCGCAAGGCCTGCCGAACACGCCGATGGCGGGCAGCTACATGCGTGTGACAGGGGGCAATTTCATCACCGCGCGGCCGATCGGTGTGGTCGATGGGATCGATCTTCAATTTACGGGCGCGGTGCGCAAGATCGTCGCCGAGGAGATCGCTGCCGACCTCGATCAGCAGAACGTGGTGCTCATATCGCCGCTCGGCGTGTCGCCTTCGGGGGAGATTTTCAATCTGCCGGTGGAGGAGGTCGCCGAAGCCGTTGCCGTGGCCTTGCGCGCTGAAAAGCTGCTCTATCTTTGCGATTCGCCTGGCCTGCTCGACACCGACGGCCAGTTGCTTGATTCGATCACCGCCGACACGGCCGAAGAAATGTGGCGCAGCGGCAAGGGGCTGACGGAAGATCTGGCGCTCTTTCTGCCCTGTGCCATTCGCGCAGTGCGCAAGGGCGTCGGCCGGGTGCATCTGATCGATCGCGATCTCGACGGTGGCGTGTTGCTCGAGTTCTTCACCCATCAGGGCGTCGGGACGGTGATCTCGCGCGACGCGCTGTTCCGTCTGCGCGATGCCA
>CBDULG010000076.1:0-11394 GCA_965367985.1 uncultured Rhodocyclaceae bacterium | reverse complement strand
CTCAAGTGTGCGGTCGTTTGTGCCGAATTGAACAAAGACGCCAAAATTTTGCAATCGGCCCGACGTCACATCACGGACGAAAATCGAACCATGCACGCTCTTGCGCGCCGCACCCCTACCGATCGACCTCGGGTGACGCCATCGCACGCGTGATCGCGCCATGACGCTCGCCCAATTTCGCGTGTTCCTGATGCGTGCCGACGTGCGGGCCACGGCGGCGCTGGCGGCGCTTGCCCTGCTCGGCAATAGCGCCAGCATTCCACTTTTCTTTGGCGTCGATTTCGTCTTTGGCTCCATCCCGGTCCTGCTCGCGGTGGCGCTGCTCGGTACCCGTGCGGCGGTCGTGGTCGCGCTGTTCGGCTCCCTTTACACCGTTTTTTTGTGGGGCCATCCGTGGGCGATTCCCGAGTTTGTGCTCGAGGCGCTGGTCGTTGGCCTGCTCTACCGTCGTGGGCAGCGCAACCTGGTGCTTGCCGATCTCACCTTCTGGCTGCTGGCGGTCGGCCCGATCTTCTTCATTTTCTACCGCCACGTGCTCCATCTCGACCTGGTCACCACGACAGTCATTGCGCTCAAGACGTCGCTCAATTCCATCTTCAACGCGCTCATCGCCGGATTGATCCTGCTGGGCTTCAGGCTATTCTTGCGCAACGCGCCGCGACTCGGCCTGGCGGCCGCCGGCATGTCGAATCTGCTGTTCCACAGTCTGCTCACGGCCATCTTGCTGGCCGGTGCAACACCGATCGTGGTTGAGGGGCACAACCATCGCCATCAACTCGAAGCATCGCTCGGCGAACGTTTGCACGAGCATGCCGAAGGCCTTGCCCGGCGGCTTTCCGCCGACAACGCGTCTACACCGCAACAGCAGCGCGCCGAGCTCGAGCACACGCAAATGAGCCCCGACATGGGGCTGGCGTTGGTAGCCCCAAACGGGCCCGTGATCGTCAAAAAGGGGGTGGTGTCGAGCATTGGCGAGGCCGGCAATACGATTGACGTCGATCGAGGTTTGCGTTTCTGGTTGCCGCCTGGAGAGATGTCGAAAATTGAGCGGCGCACACAGGGCCGCTACGCCGTGAGCATGCCGCTGGGCGAGGACGTCACAGCGCCCACACTGGTGATCGAGGAAAGCGCCGCGCCGCTGATCCGCGAACTCGAGCGCCATCGCCTGAAACTTTTTTACTTCCTCGCCGTCATGACACTGGTCGGCATTCTCGTTGCGCGTCTGCTCGCGGCCGGCCTCAGCGGCCCGCTCAAGGCACTCGAAACAGCCAGCCGCGACCTGACCGGGCAGATTGCCGACGGCAAACAGCCCGTACTGCCGAGCAGCGTAATCAACGAATACGGCAGCCTGAGCCGCACATTGCGCGAGATGGCAACGCGGCTGTCCGACAGTTTCAATGCGCTGCATGTGCATCAGGCGGGCCTCGAGAGCGAGGTTGAAAACCGCACCGCGGAACTGAATCGTTTCAAGAGCACGCTCGACCGTGCACTGGATTGCGTTTTCATGTTCCACGCCGACACGTTGCAGTTCTTCTATGTCAATGAAGGCGCCGTCAGGCAGATCGGTTTCACGCGCGATGAACTCATGACGATGCACCCCTACGACATCACGCCGGAATATTCCGAAGCGCAGTTCCGCGCGGCAATCGCGCCGCTCCTTGCCGGCGCCGAGGCATCGCTCACCTTCGAGACGACCCATCGGCACAAGCGCGAGACGACGGTGCCTGTGGAAATCTTTATTCAGTACGTTGCCCCGCAAGGTGAACAGCCGCGCTTCGTCGCCTTCGTGCGTGACATCACCGAGAGACGGCGCTACGCGCAAGCCCTCGAATCGGTGAATCGCCGATTGACCCTGGCCGCCGACGCCGCACGATTCGGTGTGTGGGACTGGGACATTGCCAATGACCACCTCGAATGGGACGACTGGATGCTGCGGCTCTACGGCCTCGAGCGCAGCGACTTCTCCAGCGATCTGGCAACCTGGAAAAACATGGTGCATGCCGACGATCGCCTGCGTGCGCAGGACCGTCTCGAACAGGCATTGCGCGGAGAACTTGATTTCGACATCGAGTTCCGCATCAGACGCGCGGATGGCCAGATCCGCCATCTGCGCGGACTGGCTGTCGTAATGCGCGACGCGAATAGGCGCGCGACACGCATGACGGGCGTCAATTACGACATCACGGAATTCAAGCGCACCAACACCGCCTTGCGCGAGCATGCGCAACACACGCGCGCAATTCTCGACAACATGGTCGACGGTATCATCACCATCGACCAGCGTGGCACCATCGACGCGTTCAACCCGGCCGCCGAGCGCATCTTTGGCTACAGCGCCGAGGAGGTGGCCGGGCGTAACGTCAAGATGCTCATGCCGAATCCGCACCGCGATAACCACGATCAGTATCTTCGCAATTACCAGGCCAGCGGTATTGCGCGCATCATCGGCATCGGCCGTGAAGTGGAAGGGCGGCGCCGCGACGGCAGCCTGTTTCCGATGGAGCTGGCGGTTTCGGAGATTTTTCGCGATGGCGCGCCGATGTATGTCGGTATGGTGCGTGACATCACCGAGCGCAAACGTGTCGATCGCATGAAAAGTGAATTCGTTGCCACAGTCAGCCATGAACTGCGCACGCCGCTGACCTCCATTACCGGCTCGCTCGGGCTGATTGCAGGTGGCGCGATGGGTGAACTTCCGGCGCAGCTGAGTGAACTGATTGGCATCGCGCACAAGAACAGCCAGCGGCTGACCTTTCTGATCAACGATCTGCTCGACATGGAAAAGCTCGTGGTCGGCAAGTTGCAGTTCGACATGCACCCACAGGTCTTGCGGCCGCTCATCGAACAGGCCGTGGAAACCAATCGCCCTTATGGTGTGCCGCGCAATGTCGGCATCCGCCTGCAATGCGACATCGGCGAGACGCAGGCCTATGTGGATGGTCAGCGACTCATGCAGGTGATGTCGAATCTGCTCTCCAATGCGATCAAGTTCTCGCCCGACGACGGCATGGTCGAAGTGGACGCGTCGCGCTCGGGCAGTAGCGTGCGCGTCGCGATTACCGATCACGGACCCGGTGTGCCCGCCGAATTCCAGCCGCACATCTTCGAAAAGTTCGCCCAGGCCGACGCGTCGGACACGCGCGCCAAAGGTGGCACCGGCCTCGGACTGGCGATCACCCGCGAGCTGGTGACGCGCATGGGCGGGCGCATCGATTTCGTTTCGGAGACAGACAAGGGGTCACGCTTCTTCTTCGAGTTGCCGGTGTGGCAGGCGCAAGTGCCCCGGCCCGCCACCGAATCACTGCCGGCCAGTTCGCCGCTGCCGGTTACGGCGCGCATCCTGGTCGTCGAGGATGAACCGGACGTCGCACGCTTGCTGGAGCGCATCCTCACGCACGCCGGCTATCGCGTGAACACCGTCGGCACGGGTCAAGCGGCAATCGATGCACTGGTCGACACGCACTACGACGCGATCACCCTCGACCTCATGTTGCCCGACATGCATGGCCGCGACGTTATCGCCCGCCTGCGCGAACGGCCGGCCAGCTCAAGCTTGCCAATACTGGTGATATCGGTCAGCGGCGCGCTGTCACATGTTGCGGCCTTTGGCAACCCGGCGTACATCGAATGGCTCGGCAAGCCGATCGACTCCGCGCAGTTGCTCGACGCACTGCAAAAGCAACTGGTCGTCACACGCCGGACACCACACCGGGTATTGCATGTCGAGGACGATGCAGACCTGCACCAGGTAATTCGCGCGATGCTCAGCCAGCCGGTCGAGGTTCGCCACGCCAGCACGCTGGCGGAAGCGCGCAAGATGATCGCCGAGGATCAGTTCGACGTAGTGTTGCTTGACATTGGCCTTCCCGACGGCAGCGGCTGGGATTTGATGCCGGCGCTGCGCACCGATCATCCGCAAACGCGGGTAGTCGTGCTTTCCGTCGATGACAGTCGGCGTCATGACGCCTACGTCGCAGACGGCGTGCTACTCAAGACACAGCTCACCACCCCCATGCTGCATGCCGCCATCGGTTTGAAGGCAGCGGCAACCGCGCCGCAGGAACTCGCATGACCGACGCGCTGCAACGCGTCTTATGTGTAGAGGACGATCCGGACATCCAACTCGTGGTGCGGCTCGCGCTGGAACACGTCGGCGGCCTGACCATAAAGGTTTGCGCCAGTGGCGAGGACGCCGTACGCGACGCCGAAACCTTTGCGCCGCAGATGATCTTGCTCGACGTCATGATGCCGGGCATGGACGGACCCGGAACCCTCGAGGCATTGCGCGCTCGCGCGGCACTGGCCGATGTGCCCGTGGCCTTCATGACCGCCAAGGTTCAGCCCGAAGAACTCGCGCAGCTCAAGTCGCTCGGGGCGTGCGAGGTGATTGCAAAACCCTTCGATCCAATGACCCTGGCCGGGCAGGTCCGGATGATCTGGGAGCGGCAGCGTGTCTGACAGCGAATCCGACTGCGATGTGTCGGCCCGCATGGCGCAATTGCGTGAGGCCTATCTTGCCCGCTTGCCGGCGGAACTGACCGCGCTTGCCGACCTCGCGGAGCGCGCTGACAACAATGCCTCCGATCGCTCGGCGCGTGAATCGCTTCAGCGCCAATTACACAAGCTGGCGGGTTCGGGCGGCAGCTACGGCCTGTCGTCGCTCAGTCTTCAGGCGAAGCGACTCGAAGAGCAGCTCGGCCGTTGGCTGGAGGCGTATGACGATGCGCCGCCTGCGGGCAATTGGCCGCCCATCGTGCCCCAGATCGCCCGCATGCGGCGAGCGACCACCCCAACACCGCAGAACGACACACCGCTGCCGGCGGCGCCGCGAAGATCCGCACCCGTCGAGGCGCACAGCACACGCTTGTGGCTGATTGACGACGACATCGAGTTCGCCGCGCAGTTTAGTGAGCAGTTTGCGCCCTTCGGTTACAGCGTCCAGCGCTTCGCAAACGCTGCTGGCGCGCTCCGCGCGATGCGCACCGAACAACCAGACATGCTCATCGCCAGCCTGCGCCCGGCTGATGAGGGCTACGACATCAGCGATGTCGCCCTGCTTGCCGGCACCTTTGGCGGCAGCGGATTGCCGCTGGTTTTCATTTCGTCGTGTGATGAGTGTCAGTTGCGTGTGCGCGCCGCGCGTCTCGGCGCGCACGGCTTCTTTATCAAACCCCCTGACGTGCCGCAGATGGCCAACTGGATGGCTCAGTTTCTCGAAGGCCAGCAGTCTGCTGCGGAACGGGTGTTGATCGTAGACGACGATTGCGATCTTGCCGAGTATTACCGGCTTGTGCTGTCACGTGCAGGCATGGAGGCCGACGTGCTGCGAGTTCCCGAACGCATCATCGAGCGTGTTGCCAGCTTCCACCCCGATCTCCTCCTTATGGACATGCACATGCCGATGTACAGCGGTCCCGAACTGGCCGCGGTGATCCGGCAACATGAGCATTGGGAAAGCCTGCCAATCGTATTTCTCTCGGCCGAGAGCAATCGCGACCGGCAGATTCAGGCCATGGGAAGCGGTGCAGACGACTTTCTCGCCAAACCGATTTCCGACAATCAACTCGTCTCTGCGGTGCGCTCACGCATCAAGCGCGCCAACAAATTGAGCACCCAGATCGTGCGCGACAGCCTCACCGGGTTGCTCCGGCACGCCAGCATCAAGGAAGCGGCCGACATCGCGCTCGCACGCGCAGTGCGCACCAATCAGCCGGTGTCCCTTGCTATGGCGGACATTGACAACTTCAAGACCGTCAATGACACATACGGACACGCCGCCGGCGACGTGGTCATCTCGTCTATCGCGATGCTGCTGCGCCAGCGACTGCGCCACTCGGACGTCATCGGAAGATATGGTGGCGAGGAGTTCGTCGCTGTGCTTCCGGAATGCGACACTGAATCGGCGCGCCAATTGATGAACGACATCCGCGAGCGAATAGCCGCCGTGCGAGTCCGTCATCGCGGCGAGGTGTTCTCGTGCTCGATCTCGGTCGGTATTGCCTGTTCGGCACATCACCCCGGCTTCAACAGCGCCGAGCTGCTGGCCGTCGCCGACCAGGCGCTCTACGCCGCAAAGCGTAGCGGACGCAACCGCGTCAATACCTCAGCCCCTATCTTGCAAAAGCGCGTGCTTCCCTCCTGAAGAAGGCCGGCCGAGCGACCATTCACATGGGAACGGCAGTTGGACGCCCTGAGTGTGCGGCTGCCGGCCCGTCTGACACGGCGCGAAGAGGACGCAGGGTCGGCCCCTCAAAGCACAAGCGCCTGATGAGGCAATGCCGTCAGGCGACCCGCCAGTCGTGCAATTGCAAGGGCCGCGAACTCACCGAACGGCTGATGGGTATCTAAGGCATAGTCGTCAGTACGCGCGGTAAGCTGCCAAGTGCGACACGCGGGCAAATGCCGTTTCCAGGTTCTATCGACGCTCGCGCAGGCCGTTGACGCCTGTCCCTGCCCCACTGCCGCCGCGCGCCGACCGGATGCCTGCATCACACGCCCCGCGCGGCACTGCCTGCCCGGCGACAAGGTCGAGCACACGCGTCCGTCAGAATTGCAACGCTGTCTCCGCGCGTTATTCGAGAACAGCACGTACGTCCTCACGCCGCCATATGCGCGCGACCATGCGCATCTCGTTGCATTTGCTTGCTGAACCGTTCGCGCATGCCGCCCGAGGCGCGGCACTCGGCCGCACCACTACCTCGCACGCCCTGAGCACCCTTCGCAAATCCTCACCCTAATATGCGCCAACGCACTGCGCGGCTGAATCCGCGCCTTCGCGCCCTGCTTGTCCATGTCTCATCCAGAGAGATGACCGGGCAGCGAAAAGCGCATTGACTACGCTAAGGTTACTGTATAAATTATTACTATATATTTTAACACTGCTGGAGTTTCCCATGAACGCGTTGATTTCCGCCTCGATGATCGTCACCGGCCTGCTCTCCGGCTTCGCCTTCGCCTCGCCCGGCAACGAAATTCGCTACCTGGTCCCCGCCTTCATCGCCCTCATGGTCGCCGTCCTCGCGCGCGTGAATCGCTTCGATCTCTGAGCGTGCGGGGGCGATTGATCGATCCTGACGATTGCCCTGCCTCGACTACTGGCGGGTCCCATCTTCTACCGACGCGCGAACTAAAGCGCCCGCGGTCATAGGCGACTCAGACTTCGGCCGAATGACAATCGCCGCCAGGTCCGCACACCCGATATTTCAGGGCGATATCCGGGCAGCGGCACCGCAAGCGGAACATCGGTGTGAATTAGCGCTCACTCGACACCCTTTCTCCGACCGTCATCGACGACCGAAAAATCTACCAATTCAGCTTGAAAGGCATGTGGGGTCGCGCTCCCAGCGACCTGCTGCCACGCATACAACCGTCCCCCTGAAATGGGCATCTTCGCCCACATGACATATGCCACAAATGCCGATGGCAAATCTACCTAGCATGCGCGCCTCTATTTGCTCGCGATCATCGCGCTGGAAAGGCTATGGCGTTTATCCCGTCTGCAAAGCGCATCGCGCTCCTGTTCGTACTCCTGCCGCTCGGCGTCGGGGCGGCCGAACTACCGGCTGACCGACTACTCGACGAGCGACGCGACGCCGTCCGCGCACAACGTCTGGCCCCCGACGCACTCCCGGACACAGCCGCAACTGCCCCAGCGCTTACAACCGATCCGGCCGATGTCATCGAACCCGGCCCGACGCTGAGCGCCCCACATATCGAAGTTAATAGCCACGGTCTGCTCACGCCGCACGATATCGAAGCCGCGTTAAAACCCTTCCGTGCTCAATCACTTGGCGAACGACGGCTCTCGCTTCTGCTGCGCCAACTCGACGCGCATCTGATCGCCGCCGGATGGGTTACCAGCCGAGCGCGACTGGCAGAGTTTCGTTGGCAAGATCAGCAGATTCGCATTGAGTTCGTGCCTGGCCGTATCGAGCGAATCGCCGCACCGGATATCGACCCAACCGCGCTCGCGCGCGTCCTGCCCGTCGCAGCGGGAGACACCTTGCGGCTAGATGCGCTTGAGCAAGGCGTGCAGCAGATCAACCGCTTGCGCATGTATCGCGCTAACGTAACGATTCGGCCTGGCAGCGCCGTCGGCACCAGCTTGCTCGAACTTCAACTCGACGCAGGCAAAGGGTGGACGGTTTCCCTGGGCGCTGACAACCAGGGGCAGCGCGACACCGGAGCGGAGCGGGTGCGACTGGGCGGCCGACTGGAAAACCGTCTCGGTCTGTTCGAGGACGTCCAGGTGGCCTATGTGCGAAGCGAGCGCAGCGACGCGCTGATCGGTTCAATTGCGTTACCGCACGGCTTCGACACCTGGTCGGCCACGGTCTCGGCATCGCAGACCACATCGCGTGCACTCAGCTTTGACTACAGCAGCCGCTCGCTCAACCTTGCACTGGGTTGGAATCGAGTGCTTTCGCTGTCTCGCGAAGGGCGCGACGCACTGGATCTCACCGTCACCCGCTTGCGCACGGCACGAAAGTTTCACTCCATACGCCTTGACACCGAACGCGCGACGGTGCTGCGTGCGGCCTGGACACGCGTTCGCCAAGGCGCCGGCTACCAGTATTACGTCGAACCGGCGCTCGCCTTCGGTCTGCCCGTCTTCGGCGCCGCAGACGACTCGAGCGCCCTGCCACGCAACCATGTGCATCATGAGTTCACCAAGTTTGCACTGGACGCGGGCATCGTGGGTCGGCCCGACGCAGCCATCGAACTCGCCGCCCAGCTTGGCGCACAGCGCGCCCGGGTAAGCATCATTGGTGCCGAACAGCTCAGCCTCGGTGGCCTGGCCTCCGTGCGCGGTTTCGACGAAGCCGTGGTGTCGGGCGATAGCGGCTACACGCTGCGCACCGAAGCACGATTTCCCGATGCATTGAACAAAACGCAATTCGCTCCGGTGCCCTTCGCGCACCTGGATCACGGCGTCACTTGGCTCGCAGGCGGACGCCGCAACACCCTTTCCAGCGCTGGCGCGGGCATTCGCGGCATCGGCGACGGCTTTAACTGGGAAGGCGTGCTCTCCGCGCCGCTGCGTCACGGGACCGACATAGAACGCCATGCTTGGCGCCTGCACGTCTCGCTCTCCTACGAATTCTGACTTTTATCGAGTACCGACCATCATGCTGAAAATCCTCGTGACCGCTCTGAGTCTTGTCGCGGCGACAACCACGATTGCCGCATCGCCTATTGCCATCGTCAATGGCACCGAAATTTCCCGCTCCTCACTCGCCGCGGCGGTGTCATCTGCGGAGCAATACGGGGCGCCATTAACGCCGCAGACTCGCACCGCACTGCGCGATCAACTGGTGGCGGAAGAACTGATGTGGCAACACGCGCGGAGAGCGGGATTCGATTCGACGGCAGCCACGCGCGCGGCCATCGAGCGCGCCCGCCGTACCGCCGCAATCGAGGCATTCGTGAGCAGCCGCGTCAAGCCGGCCGCACCGGCCGAGCAGGCAATCCGCGCACGCTACGAAGATATCGTCGCGCGCCTTGGCGCCCAGGAATATCGTCTCAGCATTATCCAGACACCCGACGAACCCGCGCTGCGCGCGGCCGCCGTTCGTCTCGCCAAGGGGGCAGACTTCGCCGCCGAGGCACGACGCATTTCGCGCGTGCCATCCGCCGCGCGCGGCGGCGAACTGGACTGGGTGAGTTTCCGCCAACCCGTGCGCGACGGCGACACCAACGGTCTGCCTACTGCCATTGCCGAGACTGTCGTCAATATGCAAGCCGGTCAAATCAGCGCGCCCATTGCACTCGGCGACAGCGTTGCCATCGTGCGGCTCGACGCCGTGCGCGACACCCTGGTGCCGGACTACACCGCCGTGCGCGACACGCTGCGCGCCGCGCTGATCGCACAATCGATTCAAGCGCAAACGCGTGATCTGCTCGTCGAACTGATGCGCGACGCGCATATTCGCGTGAGCGAGTGAGCGCCTGATCATGCCCGCCGCTTTCTCCTTCATGAACGCGCTCCGCGCCGCGCGCCGTCCGGTCGCCAGCGCGCTGCTCGTCACCTTCATCCTGTCACCCTACGGGGCACTCGCTCAGACCGTGCCGGATATCGGCGCCACGCCGCAACACCAGCCGAGTGTCACTACGTTTGGCAGCGTGCCGGTTGTCGATATCGTCACCCCGGACGCCGCCGGCCTGTCGCACAACAAGTGGCAGCGCTTTGACGTACCGACGCAAGGTATGGTGCTCAACAATGCCACCGCACCGACGACCAGCCAGCTCGTCGGCGCCATCGACGCCAACCCCCGCCTGCAAGGCGCGGCGGCGCGGCTGATTCTCAACGAAGTCACCGGCAACCAACCATCGCAGCTGCTTGGCACGCTCGAAGTGGCCGGCGCAGCAGCCAAAGTCGTCATCGCCAACCCGAACGGCATCACCTGTGACGGCTGTGGTTTCATCAACACCCCGCACGCGCAGCTCACCACGGGGCGGCCGGATTTCACCAACGGTGCGCTGCGTTACGACGTCACCGGCGGGCAGATCGACATCGGCGCCAACGGCCTCTCCGCGCTCGCCACACGTCTCGATCTGATCGCGCTGTCCGTGCGCACGCAGGGCGCCATCACTACGCAGTCGGACGGCAACGTGCTCGCGGGCCGTTTCTACGCGGACGCCGAAACACTCGCGTTGAGCGACGCCGGGCGCGAAAGCGCCGGGCCGCATCCGTCCACCGACTGGGACAGCTTCGCCATCGACATCGGCCAGAGCGTGTCGGCGGGCAGCATTCAGCTGATTACTGAAGGCAGCCACATCGGCGTGCGCACTGCGGCGCCGATCACTGCAACCGAAGATTTCACCCTCGCCTCACGCGCGTCCTTGGTGCTCGACGGCGCCGTCAATGCGGGCCGCGACATCGGCATCTACAACGTCGGCGCCGGGGGCACCACCATCGCCGGCGCTCTGACCGCGACTCGCGATCTGCAGATGATCGCAATGGACGTAACGGTTACGCCGAGCGGCGCCATGTTCGCTACCCGCGGCAAGGTCGAACTGGGATTCGTCGGCGACAATTCCGACGCATACACCCAGTTCATCAACAATGGCCGCATCAGCGCCGCCGGCGATATCACGCTGTCGGGGCTGGTCGGCGGGCTGAACACCGGCACGATCGACGCGGGCGGCACGCTCGAAGCGGCGGCCGGCTCCGTCAGCGTGAAATCCAGTGTCGACGGACTCCCAGCCACCTTCGGCAAAAGCTTCTACAGCCTGTTCGGTGACAACGGCGTCGCCCTCGTCAACACCGGCACGCTCACGGCCGGCCACGACGTTTTCCTTAACCTGATCGAAAACGATGGCGGCTACGTCACCGCCGGACGTGACGCGTTCGTCTGGCAAGCGCAACGCGGTCGCTACACCAATGTGCATGAC
>CBDULG010000075.1:0-11539 GCA_965367985.1 uncultured Rhodocyclaceae bacterium | reverse complement strand
TTGGCGGCATTCGCGGTAGCATCGCGCCCATCTGCTATCTGCTGCTACAAATTACCCTCATTCCGAATGACTCCGACGGCCAGCCCTTCGATGACAATCGACTGGCGGGCGGGGTCGACATGGATGTCATCGAAATCGGGGTTCTCGGCGCGTAGCGTGATCTGTCGGCCCTTGCGCTGCAGCCGTTTGACGGTGACCTCGTCATCGATACGTGCGACGACGACTTGGCCGCTTCGCACCTCGCTGGTGCGATGCACCGCAAGCATGTCGCCATCGAGAATGCCGGCGTCACGCATGCTCTGGCCGCGCACACGAAGCAGGTAGTCGGCCCGCGGCGAAAACATGCCGGGGTCGATCGAGTGCCGGCTTTCGATGTGCTCTTCGGCGAGCACGGGATGGCCGGCTGCGACGCGACCGATCAGGGGCAGGCCGCGCGCCTCGGTCAAGCGAATACCGCGGGCCCGACCGCTCTCGACAGTGATCACGCCTTTGGCTTCAAGCGCACGCAGATGCGCTTCGGCGGCATTCGGAGATCGAAATCCAAAGGCCTTGCAGATTTCAGCGCGGGTCGGTGGACGGCCTTCTTCGCGCTGACAGTCGCGTATGAAATCGAGAATTTCCTGTTGGCGCACAGTAAGCAGTGTCGACATCTATTGGTCCGAATCCCGTTTGGCCACGCGGCGGTGGGCGTTTCTTGACGCGTTGTGGCCGGAGAAAAGTGAAAAGCGTTCTTGTGTAATTATATACATCGAAATGCTGACATGAATATCATTGGATTCGGCAGCGATATTCCTTATAACCGCGCTGCGCAAATGCAACAGTTTCGTCCTTTGCCTTGAGTCGCGTGCGTTCGTGGTCTATTCGTGTAGTAACGGTCGGCGAGGGCCGGCGGGCGGATGATGCTCCGAATCGAATCGAAGGAGGTCAAAATGTTGTTGCCGAATACTTCTACCGCAAGTACAGTTCGCGCCACCAGGAAGTTGGTGTCCTTTGCTCTCGAAGGTGAGCCTATGTTGCGCCGTGGAGATACTGCCCCGCTGTTTTCGTTGCCCGATGCGGATATGGAAACATTCGATATGGAGTCGGTGCGTGGCAACAGCCATATCGTTCTTTTCTTTTATCCGCGGGATAACGCACCGCGCTGTACTGCGCAGGCTGCGGATTTCAGCGATCGCGAAGACGAATTCAACCGTCTGGATTGCATCGTCATCGGTATCAGCCCCGATGATTGCCTGACCCACGCAGATTTTCGGGATGAGCACGGGTTGTCGATTCGTTTGCTTGCCGATACGGAGGCCGAGGTTTGCAAACTATACGGCGTCTGGCGAGAAAAGGACGTCGATGGCATGAAGCGCATGGGTGTGCTACGTTCGACCTTCGTCATCGACAAGGCGGGCGAGATACGCCACGCGATTTATGATGTCACCGCCCGTGGCCATGTCGCGGAAGTGCTTGCCTTGGTCAGGAATCTCGACTCGGAAAAGGCCAATGGAAATAGAAAAAAACACCGTCGTCACGCTTAAGTACACCGTCCACGACACTGACGGCAATGTGGTGGATGACGGCGAGAACCCGCTCGTCTATATGCACGGGGGCTATGATGGAATTTTCTCGCCGATCGAGGAAGCCTTGCACGGCAAGGCCATCGGGGAGAATCTCAAGCTCAAGTTGCAGCCCGAGGATACATTTGGCGAGTACGACGAAGAGATGGTGATGGTGGAGGATCGCACGTTGTTCCCCGACAACATCGAAGTGGGCATGAGCTTCGAGCGCGTCACCGACGCGGGCGACGACGAAGTGCTTTACCGGATCACAGACATCGCCGAGGACAAAGTCGTCGTCGATGGCAATCACCCGCTCGCTGGCGTCGCGTTGATCTTCGACATCACGGTTGCCGAAGTGCGCAAGGCGACCAGCGAAGAGATCTCTCACGGCCATGTTCATGGTCCCGACGGTCACCATCATTGAGTCGGCAGGTCATTGGCAACGGGCCGCGATCGCGGCCCGTTTTGTTTTAAGCTTGCCGTCCGTCCGTTCTTGAGGTGGTGTGATGTCCGAGCAGGCGCCCGTGCTGGCAGTCAAGGCCTTAAGTGTCGACATTGGCGCGGAGAATCCCATCCGGCCGGTCGATGCGGTGAATATCGACATTCTGCGCGGTCAGACACATGCCTTGCTGGGCGAGTCGGGCTGTGGGAAATCGATGACCGCACTGGCGATCATGCGTCTACTGCCGACGGCAGGGCGTATTGTCAGTGGCGCCGTGCATTACGCCGGCGAGGACGTTCTGGCGCTGTCCGAAGCACGCATGCGGTCGGTGCGTGGCGGTGGCATGGCGATGATATTTCAGGAACCTGCCACCAGCCTGAATCCGGTGATGACGGTATTTCGTCAAATCAAGGAGGTGCTCGGCCGTCACCGCGGGCTGGGCGATGCCGCGGCGCGTACCGAGGCGGCGCGGCTGCTTTCTGCGGTGGGTGTTTCGGACGCTGCACGCCGCCTCGACGACTATCCCTTTCAATTCTCGGGCGGCATGAAGCAGCGCGTCATGATTGCCATGGCGCTTGCCGGTGAGCCGGATTTGCTGATCGCCGATGAGCCGACCACGGCGCTTGATGTCACCTTGCAGGCTCAGGTGCTCGACATGCTCGATCAGTTGCAGCGCGAGCGTGCGATGGCGATGTTGCTGATCACCCACGATCTTGGCGTGGTGGCGCGCATGGCGCACCGGGTGAGTGTGATGTACGCCGGCGAGATCGTCGAGACCGGTGAGCGCGACCGTTTTTTTGCCTCCCCGCTGCATCCTTATTCGCGCAAGTTGTTCGCCGCATTGCCGCGTGCCGGCGAACGTGACGCGGCGCTCGAAACCCTGCCCGGCATGGTGCCGCGTCTCGATCAGACGTTTTCGGGATGCCGCTTTGCCGACCGTTGCCCGGAAGTGTTGTCGATCTGTGCCGGCACGGTACCCGCGTGGCACGATGTCGATGGACGCAGGGTGCGTTGTCACCTCTACGCGGACGACGTCTCGCAAATCGCTGGCGAGCGCAGCACGGCATCGCAGATCCAGCTCATGCAGGCGCCACGTCACGACGATGAGCCGCTGCTTGTTGCACGGGCGTTGCAGGTTTACTTTCCCATCCGCAAAGGCGTGCTCAAGCGCGTTGTCGCCCAGGTCCACGCTGTCGACGGCATTGACCTCGAGCTCGCGCCCGGTCGCACGCTGGCGCTGGTGGGCGAATCGGGCTGCGGCAAGACGACCGCCGGAAAGGCGCTGATGCAGTTGATACCGCCCACCGGCGGCTCGGTCGCGCTCGGCGGTGTCGAGCAGATGGGGCTCGGCGGGCAGGCATTGCAACCGCTACGTCGCAACGTGCAGATGGTGTTTCAGGATCCGTTTGCCTCGCTCAATCCGCGCATGCGCGTCGGTGAAGTCATTGAAGAGGGGATGGTGGCGCTCGGCATCGGTGGCGACCGCCGGGAGCGCCGACGCCGTATCGACGCGTTGCTCGAAAAGGTCGGCTTGAGCCCGTCCACGCATGCACGATTCCCGCACGCGTTTTCGGGCGGGCAGCGGCAGCGCATCGCGCTGGCGCGTGCGCTTGCCGTGTCGCCACGCGTAATCGTCTGTGATGAACCGACGAGCGCGCTGGATGTTTCGGTGCAGGCGCAGATCCTCAACCTCATGCGTGACCTGCAGCGTAGCGATGGCATCGCGTATCTGTTCATTACCCACAATATTGCGGTGGTCGATTACCTCGCGCACGATGTCGCGGTGATGTACCTCGGGCGCATTGTCGAGCACGGCAGCGCCGAGCAAGTGCTGCGCGACCCGCAGCATCCCTACACACGCATGCTGCTCGCCGCAGTGCTGACGACCGACCTGTCGCGAGACAGTGAACGCACTGCGCCTGTCATCGAAGAAATCGAACTGCCGTCGGCCATTTCGCCGCCCGCCGGCTGCCATTTTCACCCGCGCTGCGCGTTGGCCGACGCCCGCTGCACACGAGAATATCCCGGCTACACGTCGCTGGGTGGCGGCGCCTATGTGCGTTGTCATCGTGTGGCCGAAGCGCGCGGCGAAGACGCAAGCGCCCGGCCCGCCAGTTGCGTCTGAAGCTGGAAATGGCAGTTGGACGCACCCGCGTGTGCGGCTGGCGTGTTGTCTTGAACCGACGTTATTTTTGCTTTTTCGCGCGCGTGCTGACTTCGTCGGCTTCGGGCAGGTCCGGGATAAGATCAGTGAGCGGCAACACGGCCTTGACGTCGGCCCCCGAAGGCACGAGCAGCACAGTGCCGGGTCGTGCCTCGTCCGGAGAAGTCATTCCGTTTACTTGCAGCAGCTGAGTGAGCGTCAGGCCAAACTTCTGCGCGACCGCATTGAGTCTGTCTTTCGATCCGAGGCGATAGGTTCGCCAGCGCGGTTTCGCATTCGGCAGTCGTGACTGAAACGCGCGCACCTTGTCGGTGGGCAGCACGAGCCACTGGCTGCCTTCGGGAATGACTGGCCGGCGAAACGCCGGATTGAGCGCCACAAGTTCATCAAGCGACATGTCCGCGTAGTCGGCGGCCATCGCCAGATCGATGCCGGCGGGACTGTGCACGAGGTCGAAGTACTGGCGATTGGGCACGTGGGGAAGGGCGATCTTGAACAATTCGGGTTGCGCGAGGATATTCTTCAAGGCCTGCAGCTTCGGCACATAGCCGCGCGCTTCGGCACTCAGATCGAGCTGGTGATACTCGGTGGGCCGGCCGGCCGCCCTGTTTTTCTTCAGCGCCCGCGCGACCGTGCCTTCGCCGGCGTTGTACGAAGCCAGCGCCAGGTGCCAGTCGCCATGCATGTCGTAGATGCGCTCGAGGTAGTCGAGGGCCGCGTCGGTCGAGGCGATGATATCGCGCCGCTCGTCGACCCAGTCGTTCTGGCGGAGATTGAAATAGCGTCCGGTCGAGGGAAGGAATTGCCACAGTCCGGCAGCCCGCGAGCTCGAATAGGCCATCGGGTTGAATCCGCTCTCGACCATCGGAAGCAGTGCCAGTTCGGTCGGCAGTCCGCGCTGCTCGAGCGCATCGACGATGTGGTAAAGGTAGCGGTAGCTGCGCTGGAACAGGCGGCGCAATGCCGCCGGGTGGCTAACATATTGGATCTGGCGTTCGGTAACCTCGGGCGTGTTCAGGTCCGGCATGCCAAAGCCGCGGCGAATGCGGTCCCACAGGTCGCTCGCCTCGTAGGTCAGGTCGACGGTAATGATCGGCGCGTCGGGCGGCGTGACACGGATCGTGCGCGGTGCGCTGGCGCTCAAGCCCTGACCGGCCGATTCCGCTCCAGGCGCGGCCGGCTCCGCGTTGGCCAGCGGGCTTAGCGCGAACAAGATGAGCAGTAGCGGAATCGACATGGTGTCAGGCAAGCCCAAAGCCGGATGGAGGCACGAGAATACTAGACAGCAGGCCCACAGAAGGTCAAACCACGTGTCGGACGGCGCGATGGGGCCGTTTGGTGCCGGGCCGGCGCTTGCCAGCGCGAATTCGGTGCGATAATGCGCAATCGACTCGATCGGTCAGCGACCTATGAAAGTCTTGCTTATTGAAGATACGATGACCAGCGCCACCGTCGTCTCGCATCAGTTGTCCAAGCTTGGCCTGGAAACGGAGCATGCGCGCGATGGTGAAACCGGTCTGACGATGTTCAAGGCCTCTCGCCCCGATTTGATTTTGCTCGATGTCATCATGCCCGGGCTGAACGGTTTCGAAGTAGCACGGCGCATTCGCCAGCTTGAAAGAGACGGTGAGTGGACGCCGATCATCTTCCTCACCGCGCGCACCAGTGATGAAGATCTCGAGCAGGGCATCGACGCGGGCGGCGACGACTACCTCGTCAAGCCGGTCTCTGAAGTCGTCCTCGCGGCCAAGGTGCGCGCCATGCAGCGCCTCGCGCAGATGCGCTATTCGCTTGTCGTGCTCACACGCCGGCTCGACGACGCCAATCGCGAGCTGACCCGGCTCACCTCCGTCGATGGACTCACCGGAATATCGAACCGGCGCTGCTTCGATGACGCAATTCAGCGTGAATGGCAACGGACAAAGCGCAACCGCTTGCCGCTGTCGGTGCTGATGGCCGACGTCGACGCCTTTAAACAATACAACGACAGCTACGGTCACCAGGCTGGGGACGAGTGCCTGAAGGCGATTGCCCAGCATCTCAATAGCCAGCTCAAGCGCCCTGGCGATCTGGTCGCCCGTTTCGGTGGCGAGGAATTCGTCGTCATCCTGCCGGAAACCAACTCGATTGGCGCGGGCCGCGTCGCCGAAGCCATGCGCCGCGGTGTGTTGTCACTCGAATTGCCGCATGCGGTGTCACCGGTCGGGCAGTATGTGACGATCAGTCTGGGCACGGCCACGGCCTACCCGTCGCCGGATGACGATGCCGGCTCGGTCGCCGACCTGCTTGCGCGCGCCGACAAGGCCCTGTACGAAGCAAAGCGCGGCGGCCGCAATCGGGTCGCCGTGGCGAAACAGCAATCCTTGGCGTCGTCCGGTTGACTGCACCCCCGTGGTGGGCAGCGGCTCAGAACACGTTCTTCCATTCGCGCAGTTCGGCAAACGCCTCGATTTCACCGCGCGGTGGTTGCCCCAAATGGCGAGCCAATCCGGCGCGAACCGTGGACTGGTCGGCGCGCAGGAACGGATTGATCGCTTTTTCGCGGCCGATCGTGCTGGGCAGCGTCGGTACGCCCTCGGCGCGCAAGCGTCGGCATTCGGCCAGCCATGCATCGCGCGCCGGATTGTCCGGTTCGGCGGCCTGGGCAAAGGCCAGGTTTGCCAGCGTGTATTCGTGCGTGCAGTACACTTTGGTATCGTCCGGAAGCGCGGCCAGTTTGGCCAGCGAATCGTGCATTTGCTCGGGCGTGCCCTCGAACAGGCGCCCGCAACCGGCGCTGAACAGCGTGTCGCCGCAAAAGACGAAACCGGGCGCGACGTAGGCGATGTGCCCGAGGGTGTGACCGGGAACGTCGAGGATCGAGAATTTCACGCCAAGTTCGGGGATGGTCGCCGTGTCGCCTTCGCTCAGCCGGTGGGTGACGTGCGCGATGCGCTCCCCGGCCGGCCCATACACTGGCAAGTCGCCGGCGAGCGCCGCCAGGCCACCAGTGTGATCCGCGTGATGGTGGGTAATCAGGATGGCGACCAGCGAAAGATCGTGTTGCGCGATAAACTGCCGTACCGGCGCGGCATCGCCGGGGTCGACCACCACGGCGCTGCGGCCGTCGTGCATGAGCCAAAGATAGTTGTCATTGAACGCCGGAATTGGAACGATCTGCATCGCCATGTCTCCTGAATTGCCTCCGCTTACCTGCCCGCCACCGCTCGAACTCGAGCAGTGGCTCGCTTCGCCGGGCGGCCAGTACGTCATGGAATGGGAAGCGGAGATGTTCGACAGCATGGTAGCCGATCTGTTTGGTTATCATGCGGTGCAGGTCGGCATGACGCAGTTCGACTTCCTGCGCAACAACCGCATGACTGCGCGCAGCTTGTGCGAGCGCGCCGGGGCGGGCTCGCGGGCGCATGTGCTGGCCTGTCCCGAGGCCTTGCCATTCGAATCCAGCAGTCTGGATCTCGTCTTGCTGCCCCACGCGTTGGAGTTTTCCGATCATCCGCATGAGGTTCTGCGCGAGGTCGAGCGCGTATTGATGCCCGAAGGTCACGTGATCATCGCCGGCTTCAATCCGCTCAGTCTGTGGGGTGCGCGACGTGGACTGCAGCGCCATTCGCGACATTTTCCGTGGCACGGTCATTATCTTTCGGGACGGCGCCTCAAGGACTGGTTGCAATTGCTCGGTTTCGAAGCCAGACCGGGCACCTTCGGCTGCTACGCGCCCCCCTTCAGCAAGAAGCAGTGGCTTGAGCGTTTTCGTTTCATGGATGCCATTGGCCGGCGCTGGTGGCCCGTGTGCGGCGGTGTTTATTTGTTGCAAGCGGTCAAGCGAGTGCACGGCATGCGACTGATTCAACCCAACTGGCGCAACAAGCGCACGCGTGCCAAGGCACTTGCGCCTGTGGCGCAGCGCGGCCAGCGCGTCGCAAAAAACTACAGGACGCGCGATGAGCGATGAGGTCGAGATTTTCACCGACGGGGCGTGCAGCGGAAATCCGGGCCCGGGCGGTTGGGGCGCGATCCTGCGCGCTGGATCGCGCGAGAAGACCCTGTGTGGCGGCGAGCCGGAGACGACCAACAACCGGATGGAGTTGCTGGCCGTGATTCGTGCGCTTGAGACGCTCAAGCGGCCGTCGAAAGTGCGGGTGCACACCGACAGCCAGTATGTGCAAAAAGGCATTTCCGAATGGATCCACAACTGGAAGCGCCGTGGTTGGACGACCGCCAGCAAGCAACCGGTGAAGAATGCGGACCTGTGGCGCGCGCTCGACAGCGTGCAAGCCAAGCACGACGTGCAGTGGGTGTGGGTCAAAGGCCACGCCGGCCACGTTGAAAACGAGCGTGCCGACGCGCTGGCGCGCCAAGGTGTGGATCAGGTGCGCGAGCAGCAGCGCGGCTGACGGCGCCCCGCAGGGACTCGATCGAGATGCGACAGATTGTTCTTGATACGGAAACCACCGGGCTGGAATGGCGCAACGGTGATCGCGTGATCGAGATCGGCTGCGTCGAACTGATCAGCCGAATAGCCACCGGGCGCCACTACCATGTGTTCGTCAACCCGGACCGCGAGATCGATCCCGGTGCAATCGAAGTGCACGGCATCACCAACGAATTTCTCGCCGACAAACCCCGCTTCAAGGACGTGGCAAGCGAGTTCGAGGATTTCGTGCGCGACGCCGAACTGATCATCCACAACGCGCCTTTCGATGTCGGCTTTCTCGACGCCGAGCTCGGCTTGATCGATCGTCCGCGCTTGGCAAGTCTGTGCGGCGGTGTGATCGACACACTGCGCATGGCCAAGGAAATGAACCCGGGCAAGAAGGCGTCGCTCAACGCGCTGTGCGATCGCTACCAGATCGACAACGCCTCGCGCACCCTGCATGGCGCCTTGCTCGACGCCGAATTGCTCGCCGAAGTGTATCTGGCGATGACGCGCGGTCAGGAAAGTTTGATCATGGCGCTCGACGAAACCGGCGGCCCGATTGATGATGCCGAGGCCGCCGCCGCGCTCAAAGACCGTCCGCCGCTCAAGGTGCTGCGCGCGACGGCGCAGGAAGCCAACGCGCACGCAGCAGTGCTCGAAGACATCCGCAAAGCGTCGAACGGGCAATGCTTGTGGCTGCCGCCGCAGTCGGCGCCGGAATAGGTCCGAGCGACGTCATATTTCGAGCCTGTCGCCGGCGGATTTGCTGGCGTCGATGAGCCGGCTCACCGTCGGGCGCAAGTCCAGCCCGGTGCGTTGCTGAAGCTCGGCGGCACGCTCGCGCAAGGTCTCGGCCGACATGCTCACACGCTCGCCGGCCGCCCCAAAGGCAATGTAGTTCCCCTTGTCGGCCGAAGCAAAGGCGAGGCTGCGCGACTCGAACGCCGCGTCGATACGGGCGATCAGCGTGTCGTAGCGCCGGTTGCGGTTGAACAGATTGACCGACATCAGACCCTGTGCGCTCAGGTGATCACGCAGGCTGCGGTAGAAGGCCGCCGTGCTCAGCGGGCCGGGGCGTACCTCGTGGTCGTAGGCATCGAGCAGGATCAGGTCCCAGCACGCGGTGCTGCACGCGACGAAATCGAGCCCATCGTCGATCTCGATCATCAAACGCTCGTCTTCCTCCGGCACATGAAAATACGATTGCGCGATGGAAACGACGCGCGGCTCGATTTCCACCACGGTATGCGTGGCGTCGGGTAATTTCGCGTGGATGAATTTGACCAGCGAGCCGGCACCGAGGCCGATCGACAGCACGCGTCGGGGCCAGGGCGCGTCGTGTATCAACAGGCCGGCCATCATTTCGCGCGTGTAGGCCAACTCCAGTGCCTGCGGCGCACGCAGCCGCATCGCCCCTTGCACCCACTCGGTGCCGAAGTGCAGGTAACGGACACCGCGTTCATCGCGGATATCGATCGGTGATTGCATGGTCAGTCGGTGAGGCGATCGTCGCGCGCAGGATCGGGCATTGGCGGCCAGGGATGAGAGGCAACGCGCACCGGCCCGTCCTTGTCGTCATCGTCGAAAGTCACGTGCAGCCATCCAAGGAAAGGATAACCACGGCTTTCGATTCGCGTGAATTTGCCGATCGGTACGCCGGCGTCGTCGAGCAGCGGGTGGTCCACGATATGGTTGTGGGTATCGCCGTGTATCAGCACCGTGGGGTGCGGCGCTGCGACTACGCGGCGGCGCAGGTGATCGAGAAAGGCGCGAAAGCCGCGCTTGGGTTTTCCGCTCGCGTAAGCCTTGAAGTGCGGGTTGCCGTGGATGACGAGCACCAGTGCCTTGGCGTCGTTCGATTTCACGCTGTCGAACGCGGCCTCCAGCCACGCGGCATTCGCCAAAGCGCGCCGGGTAAATTCGGCGCGGTCGCGGCGATTGTTGTCGCTGCCGCTGACATTAAGTGTGGCAAAGACGACACCCGCATGCTGCCAGCGCAGGTTTTCGGGATAGATGAACGCGGCCGATTCATCACTTTGCCGGGTGAGCGGCGAAGCCGGATGGCCAAGTGAGTGCGGCGTGGCGAAGAAGGTCTGGCGCAGAAAATCGAGGCGTTCATGTGGCGCATAGCTGCCATTGCTCAGGCGATGGCAGTCGGTCCATTCGTTGTCGCCGGGCGTGTAGATCAGCGGCGCATCGACCGCGTCGAACACGGCGCGGCGGTCGAGGTACATCGCATCGTCGCAGCGCTGATTACCCGCCTTGATGTCGCCGACATGGACGATGAACGCCGGCTGGCGCGCCGCGATATGCTCCAGCATGCCCGGCAGTTCGGCACGTTCAAAGCTCGAGTAGGGCGCGTCACCGACCACCGCAAAGTGGAACGATACGGCGAAAGCCGCCGGCGCGATGAGTGCAAAGGGAACAGCGATAGACCAGCGCGTGCGCCTCATGACACCAGGCGTTTGAGCGCATAGAGCTGTTCGAGCGCTTCGCGCGGGCTCAGATCGTCCGGATTGAGCGCGCCCAGCGCAGCGATGGCGGGATGGGCGGGCGCCTCGGGCTCGTCAGTGGGCAGCGCGGCGAACAGGTCGGCTTGCGCTCCGCCGCCGATCTCGCGATTTTCGAGCGCGCGCAGGCGGCGGCGGGCGTCGCGCACCACCGCCGCTGGAATGCCGGCCAGCGCGGCGACCTCGATACCGTAACTCTGGCTCGCCGGGCCATCTTCCACGGCATGCAGAAAAACGATGCGGTGCCCGTGTTCGACCGCGTCCAGATGAACGTTCGCGCATTCGGGATAATCGCTGTTGAGCCGCGTGAGCTCGAAGTAGTGTGTGGCAAACAGTGTGAGGCTGCAGGTTTTCTCGAGCAGATGGCGGGCGATGGCGAAGGCCAGCGCAAGTCCGTCGAAGGTCGAGGTGCCGCGGCCAATCTCATCCATCAGCACGAGGCTGTGCTCGGTGGCGCCGTTG
>CBDULG010000074.1:0-12070 GCA_965367985.1 uncultured Rhodocyclaceae bacterium | reverse complement strand
CAGCTTGGGCAGCGGGTAGTCCTCGGCGAGCTTCTGCAGCACTTCTTCATCGGTCGAAGGCTGGCCGGTCGCGGTCTTCTTTACCACTGGCAGCTCGAGCTTGCCGAACAGCAGATCGCCGAGTGGCTTGGGGGAGTTGAGGTTGAAGGGCTGGCCGGCGAGCGCATGCGCCTCGGTTTCAAGCTTCGCCAGACGGCGACCGAGCTCTTCACTGTGCTGGGCGAGCAGGAAATCGTCGATCAGCACGCCGTTGCGTTCCATCTCGAAAAGCACTGCCATGGCCGGCAGTTCGATGTCGCGGTAGAGCGCGTCGAGCGCGGGCACGGCCGCCAGTTTTGGCGCGAAGCACTGTTGCAGGCGCAAGGTGATGTCGGCGTCTTCGGCCGCATATTCGGCCGCTTGTTCAAGCGCCACTTGGGCAAAGCCGATCTGCTTGGCGCCCTTGCCGCAAATCGCGGTGTAGGGGATGGTTTCGAGGCCGAGATGGCGTTTGGCAAGGCTGTCCATATCGTGCGATTTGTCGGACTCGAGCACATAGGACGCCAGCAGGGTGTCGTCGGCGATGCCGCGCAGCGCCACGTCGTAATTGGCCAGCACGTGCATGTCGTACTTAAGGTTCTGGCCGACCTTTTTGAACTTGTCGCTCTCCAGCCAGGGGCGCAGCGCATCGAGGACTGCGTCGGTGGACAACTGCTCGGGCGCACCGGGACCGGTGTGCGCCACCGGCACATAGGCCGCACCGCCGTCAGGCACCGCGAAGGACAGGCCGACGAGCGTGGCCGCCATCGGATCGAGGCTAGTCGTTTCGGTATCGAAGGCGGCGATCGGCGCGGCCTCGAGGCGTGCGATCCAAGCCTTGAGCGCTTCGAGATCGAGCACGGTGTCGTAACCGCCGCTGCGGTGGCTCGCCGGGTCGGCTGGCGGATCAGCGTCCGCCGACACAGCGGGCGCCGATGCAGGCGTTTCGCTATCGCCCTCACCTTGCTGCACTTCACGCAGCCAACTCTTGAATTCCAGATGCGAAAACAACTCGACGAGCTTGTCGCGATCCTGCGGGCGGGCGCTGAGTTGATCGGGCCTGAAGTCGAGCGGCACGTCGGTGTCCACGGTCACCAGCTTGCGCCCGAGTGGCAGGAAGTCGAGGTGCTTGCGCAGGTTTTCGCCCACCTTGCCGCCGATCTCGTCGGCGTGTTCGACGATCGCATCGAGCGTGCCGTACTGGGTGAGCCATTTGACCGCCGTCTTGGGGCCGCACTTCTCGACGCCGGGGATGTTGTCGACGCTGTCGCCGACCAGCGCGAGATAGTCGACGATGCGCTCGGGTGGCACGCCGAACTTGGCCTCCACGCCGGCCGGATCGAGCACTTCGTTGCTCATGGTGTTTACCCAGCGCACACGATCGTCGACCAGCTGGGTGAGATCCTTGTCGCCGGTGGAGATCACCACCTGCATGCCGGCCGCGCTGGCCTGGCGCGACAACGTACCGATGACATCGTCGGCCTCGACACCGTCGATCATCAGCAACGGCCAGCCGCGCGCTTCGATCGCCGCATGCAACGGCGCGATCTGCTGCGCGAGGTCATCGGGCATCGACGGCCGGTTAGCCTTGTAGTCGGGAAACCAGTCGTCGCGAAAGGTCTTTCCCTTGGCGTCGAACACGCAGGCGCGGTAGTCCGCCTTGTAGTCGCTATCGAGGCGACGTAGCATGTTCAGCACGCCATATATCGCGCCAGTCGGCTCGCCTGCGGCGTTACGCAGGTCGGGCATGGCATGGAAGGCGCGGAAGAGATAACTCGAACCATCGACTAGCAGCAGCGTGGGCATGGCGTCCGTTCAATGCGAATTGGATGAATGATGGGGTGCGCCGCAGGGCCTGCCATCGCCGCCCGCCTGTGCCCGGAGCCACGACCATGAGCGCCAAGGATAAACTCCCCGACGTCCTGCCCAATGCCACCGTGCCGCAATACAACGCGCGCGAATCCTGGCGAATTTTCGGAATTATGGCAGAGTTCGTGGAGGCCACCGAACGGCTCAACGCGATTCGCCCGGCGGTGTCGATCTTCGGCAGCGCACGCACCGCGCCCGACCATCCCTACTATCTGCTCGCCGAGCAAATCGCGCGCAAGTTGTCCGACGCCGGTTTTTCGGTGATCTCGGGCGGCGGGCCGGGCATCATGGAAGCGGCCACCAAGGGCGCCTATTTCGGCAAGAGTCCTTCGATCGGGCTCAATATCCAGTTGCCGCACGAGCAGGAAGCAAATCCCTACCAGGATATCTCGCAGACCTTCCAGCATTTTTTTGCGCGCAAGTTCATGTTCGTCAAGTTCGCCGCAGCCACGGTGGTGTTGCCGGGGGGCTTCGGCACCCTCGACGAAGTCATGGAATCGCTGACCCTCATGCAGACCGGCAAGAGCCGCCGGATTCCGCTCATCCTGGTGCACCGTCCGTTCTGGGAAGGGCTCATCGACTGGTTCCGCGAGCGGCTGGTCGCCGAAGGCACGATCAATGCGGCCGACATCGACCTGATTCAGCTTATCGACGACCCAGACGAAGTTGTCGAGGCGATATTCAAGCACTTTGAGACGCGCGGTTTCCTGCCGCTGCCCGAGGAACACGAGCTGATGCTCAACCTGTAGGCGCTACGCGCGCGGCATGGCGTGCGCGCTGCCTGCTAGAATCCGGCCAACTGAAGGAGAATCCGATGCGCAAGCCCACGCTCGCCCTGTTTGTCGCCGTGCCCCTGCTGGTTGCTACCTTTGCCGTCCGCGCGCAGGATCGTCCGCCCAAGCTCGAAGACGTGCCCGCGCCACCGCCGCTGCCGGCAGGCATCAGCGAAGAAGATTTTGAACCCGAAGTGACGATCATCAAGCGCGGCGAGGACACTGTCGAGGAATTCCGCATTCAGGGCCGCCTGTACATGATCAAGGTGACGCCGCCGCACGGAAAGCCTTACTTTCTCGTCGATCGCAAGGGCGATGGCGTTTTTGCGCGGGAGACGGACGAGCGCAGCCTGAGCGTACCGATGTGGGTCATACAGAGTTGGTAGTCGCCGCGCGCTGAAGGCGCTGCAAGGCAAACGTCATCCATGTCCGTTTTCACCCCGGTCACCGACGCGGCGCTTTCCGAGTGGCTCGCCAACTACGCCATCGGCCGTCTGGTCGAACTGCGCGGCATTTCGGCAGGCGTACAGAACAGCAACTTCTTTGTCACCACCAGCCTCGGCCGTTACGTGCTGACGCTGTTCGAGACGATGCCGCGCTCGGAATTGCCCTTTTATCTGCATTTGATGGCGCATCTGGCGCGTCACGGGCTGCCGGTGCCGGCACCGATCGCCGATCTGGACAACGAATACCTCGGCACGCTGTCGGGCAAACCGGCGGTGCTCGTGCGTTGCCTGACCGGTGTCTCGGACATGGCACCGGGCACTGCGCGCTGTGGCAGGCTCGGCACCATGCTCGCCGGTCTGCACCTCGCCGGCCAGCGCTTCGGCCGGCACCAGGCGCACCCGCGCGGCGCCGCCTGGCGCGCGCTCACCGCGCAGGCGGTGCGCCCGTATCTGCCGGCCGACGAACAGGACATGCTCGACGACGAGTTGGCCTTTCAGGCGCGCGTCGATTGCGCCGCGTTACCGGAAGGGGTGATTCACGCGGACCTGTTCCGCGACAACGTGTTGTGGGACGGCGAGGACATCGGCGGGGTAATTGACTTCTATTTTGCCGGCAACGATGCGCTGCTGTTCGACGTTGCGGTGTCAGTCAATGACTGGTGCTGCGACGATGGAGGCCGGCTCGACGATTCACGCACGCGCGCCTTGCTCGCCGGCTATCACGCCGAGCGCCCGTTCACCGAGTCCGAACAGGCTGCCTGGCCGGCCATGCTTCGCGCCGCGGCGCTGCGTTTCTGGTTGTCGCGCGCGGAGGATTTTCACCTGCCGCGCGACGGCGAAATGGTGCTCGTCAAGGATCCAAACGAGTACCGCGACCAGTTGCGCCTGCGCATCGCCGCCGGCGACACGCTGCCCTGGGTCGACGCATGACCCGGCGCGCGCGACAATGCGCTCTCGATCGCCCCCGCGCATCGCGCGCTGCCTGACATGACCCACACCGCGACATGACCCACGCCGATTTGCCCGAAGCGCTCACCGTCCCGGTCAGCCGTTGCCTTGACTGGCTGGTCGCCGGCTGGCGCCTGTTCCTGATCGATCCGGCGCGCTGGGCGGTGATCGCGCTGATCTTCGTTTTCATCCTTGCGGCAATTGGCGTGGTGCCCTTGATCGGCTGGGCGATCACGCTGGTCGCCTTTCCGGTGCTCGGTGCAGGCATGATCAGCGTCGCGGACGACGCCGCAGCCGGGCGTCCGATTCGCATCGACGGTCTCTTCGACGGCCTGCGCCGCATGCCCGGAAAACACATCACGGTGGGCATTTTTCATCTCGGCGGCGCGCTCATCATCGGCTTCGTCGCCGTGCTGATTGGCGGCAGCGCGGCGCTTACCGGCCTGCTCATCGGCCCGCTCGCCGCGGTCGGCCTGGCCACCGGCGGCATCATGCTGGCGGTGATGGTCTTCATGGCATTGTGGATCGGACTGCTCATGGCGCTGTGGTTCGCGCCCGCGCTGGTGCTGTTCCATGACGCCGAGCCGATCGACGCACTGGGCCGCTCGGCGCAGGCGTGCGCGCGCAACCTGCCCTGTGTGTTCGTGGTCGCATTGAGCATCTACCTGCTTGTCTGGATCGCCATGCTGCCGGCGGGCCTCGGCCTGTTGGTGCTGCTACCCGTGCTGGCCGGTGCCCAGCACGCGGCCTATCTCGATATCTTCGCCCAACGCCCCGCGCTGCCGGGTCCACCCTCATCTGACGCCTGACACATGCAAGCATTCAAACGCCCGCCCGCGCGTGGCCTCGCCTGGGTTGCCGAAGGATTCGCGCTGTGGAAACGCAACCCGGCGCTGCTGACCTATCTGACCTTTGGTTATCTGCTCATTCTGGTGCTGCTCAGCGTGGTGCCGGTCATCGGCCAGGCAATCGCATCGCTGATCATGCCGGTCATTTCGCTCGGCGTACTGAACGGTGTGCTGGCCGTGCACCAGGGGCGCAAGGTGGGGCCGGAAGTACTCCTGTCCGGCTTCAAGAGCGAGGTCGGCGGACTGGTCACGGTGGGCGGCCTGTATCTCATCGGCACATTGCTGGCGCTGGCAGCCACCGGACTGGTCGACGGCGGCATGCTGATCAAGATCATGCTCGGTGGGGAAAAACTCGACGAAGCGACAATGAGCACGCCGGGCCTGCTCGAAGCCTCGCTGCTCGGCACCGCGCTGACCACGCCACTGATGATGGCGTATTGGTTTGCAGCGATGCTGGTCGGCTGGCAGGGCATGTCGGCGCCCAAGGCAATGTTCTTCAGCCTGGTTGCCTGCTGGCGCAACTGGATGCCGTTCTTCGTCTACCTGATGGCGATCTTCTTCCTTGTGCTCGGCGGTCCGGCGCTGCTCATCGCGGTGATCGCGCAAGCCTCACCGACGCTGGCCAGCCTGCTGTCGATCCCGCTACCGCTGATCGCCATTCCGATCGTCTTCGCCACCTTCCTGCCCAACGCGCTCGACGTCTTCGGTCACGACATCGCCCGCCGCAATGGCTAGGGTGCGTTCTCACTTGCGACGCCGGATTAGATTGCTCCGCATGAGTCCGGCGCGAGACGCGCGACACCGGTGGCGTCGATGAAAACAGGCCTGCGCCCGGTCGGCGTGCTCGGCGGCACCTTCGATCCCATCCATTTCGGCCATCTGCGTCTCGCCGAGGAAGCCCGCGAGAGCCTCGCGCTCGCCGAATTGCGTCTCGTGCCGGCCGGCGAACCGCCGCATCGCGGCACACCGCGCTCACCCGCTACTCAGCGCTTGGCGATGGCCCGGCTGGCGCTCACCGGCAACCCGGCGCTGCAGGTGGACGATTTCGAAGTGCGCGCTGACGGGCCGAGCTACACCGTGCACACGCTTACGCACCTGCGCAGCGTGCTGGGCGCGGACCGGCCGCTGGTGCTCGTCCTCGGCGCCGATGCCTTCGCGGGCCTGCCGAGCTGGCATCGCTGGACGGAATTGTTTGCGCTTGCCCACATCGCCGTGGCCAGCCGTCCCGGCAGCGTACCGCCCGGCTGCCGCTGGCCGGCGGTGCTCTCCGCCGAACTGGCAGCGGCCTGCGAGGGACGCCGGCTCTTCGATGTTCGCCAATTGGCCGAGCGCCCGGCGGGCGGCATCCTGCCCTTCGACATGACGCCGCTGGCGATTTCCGCAAGCCTCATCCGCGATTTGCTCAGCCACGGCCACAGCGCCCGCTATTTGCTCCCCGATCCGGTTCTCGACTATATTGCCGCGCACCATCTTTACGGCTGAACCAATGGAACTTGACCACCTGCAAGAAGTTGTCATCAACGCGCTCGAAGACATCAAGGCGCGCGACATCGAAGTCATCGACACCACCAAACTCACCGCCCTGTTCGATCGCATGATCGTCGCCAGCGGTGACTCCGGACGGCAGACGCGCGCGCTGGCGCGCAATGTGCAGGAAGAGGTGAAGAAGGCGGGCGGCACGGTGACCAGCGTCGAGGGACAGGACAGCGGCGACTGGGTGCTGGTCGATCTGGGCAGCATCATCGTGCACGTCATGCAACCGGCCGTGCGCGCCTACTACAACCTCGAAGAGCTGTGGCAGGCGGGGCCAGACCACCGTCCCGATAAGAAAGGGTGAAGCTGCGGGTTGTCGCGGTCGGCACACGCATGCCGGCATGGGTCGTTGCCGGCTTCGACGAATACGCCCGGCGCATGCCGCGTGAAACGGCGCTGGAGTTGGTCGAGATCAAGGCTGAAGCACGCACCACGGGCAAGTCCATCGCTGCCATGATGGCCTCAGAAGCGGCACGCATCGAAGCCGCGCTGCCCACCCGCTGCCGTCGCGTCATTCTCGACGAACGCGGCCGCGACACCACCACCGAGAATCTCGCCGGGCGGCTCGAGCAGTGGATCGCCGGCGGTGAGGATGTGGCCTTTATCATTGGCGGTCCGGACGGCCTCGACCCGGCGCTCAAGGCCACTGCGCACGAAACGCTGCGCCTCTCCAGCCTCACCCTGCCGCACGCGCTGGTGCGCCCGCTGCTCGCCGAGGCGCTCTACCGCGCGTGGAGCGTGACGCGCAAGCACCCGTATCACCGCGAGTAAGCGCCGCGGACGCGCCGCCCCCGCGGAAGGCACGCGCGCATACCGTAGAATGGTGGCAACCAACCCCTTTTGGCCACCATGACTTCCGCCATATACCTCGCTTCGAACAGCCCGCGCCGCCGCGAACTGCTTCGCCAGATTGGCGTGGCCTTCGACGCCCTGTTGTTTCGCAGCGGCTCGCGCAGCGATGACGACGTGGACGAAACGCCGCTCGCCGGTGAGTCTGCGCGCGACTATGTGCAGCGAATTGCCCTGGCCAAGGCGGCCGGGGGTGCGCAACGCGTGCGCTGGCGCCATCTGCCGCAGCGCGCCGTGCTCGCCGCCGACACCACGCTCGAGCTGGATGGCGCGATCATCGGCAAGCCCGACAGCGCGGCGCACGCGCGCGAAATCCTGCACACGCTTTCCGGGCGCAGCCACGACGTGCTGACCGCCGTGGCGTTGACCGACGGCGAGCGCACCGAACACCGCCTCAACGTCAGCACGGTGCGCTTTCGCCACCTCGCGCCGGAAGACATCCAGCGCTATCTGGCCACCGGCGAAGCGATGGACAAAGCGGGCGCCTATGGCATTCAGGGTCACGCCGCGGTGTTCATCGAAGATATCCGCGGCAGCTACAGCGGCATCATGGGCTTGCCACTGTTCGAAACAGCGCAGTTGCTGACGCGCTTCGGTCTCACTTTCTGAACGACTTAGCCCTTTGCCGATGACCGAAGACTTTCTGATCAATTTCACCCCGCAGGAGACCCGCGCCGTGCTCATGCAGCAGGGCGTGGTTCAGGAACTGCACGTCGAGCGCACCGCCAGCCGCGGCATCGTCGGCAATGTCTATCTGGGCAAGGTGGTGCGCGTGCTGCCGGGAATGCAGTCGGCGTTCATCGACATCGGCCTCGAGCGCACCGCCTTCCTCCATGTCGCCGACATCTGGAGCGACCGTCACGCCGGCGAGCAGGCGCATCCGATCGAACGCATCCTTGCCGAGGGCGAATCGATCGTCGTGCAGGTGCTCAAGGATCCGATGGGCACCAAGGGCGCGCGCCTGTCGACGCAGATCAGCATCGCCGGCCGCCTGCTGGTCTATTTGCCTCAGGAACATCACATCGGGATTTCGCAGCGTATCGAGGACGAAGCGGGGCGCGACGCGCTGCGCGAACGGCTCGCGCGCCTGATGGGCGGCGCCGGCAATGGCGGCTTCATCGTGCGCACCATGGCCGAGTCGGCCAGCGACAATGAACTGTCTGCCGATATCAGCTATCTGCGCACCTTGTGGACGGAAATCGAGAGCCGCCGCCAGGGCGCCGTCGCGCCAGCCGTGCTGTATCAGGATCTCACCCTCGGCGAGCGTGTGCTGCGCGATCTGGTAACCCATGACACGACGCGCATCATCGTCGATTCGCGCGAGAATTTCGTCAAGCTTACGGCCTTCGCCAAGCAGTTCATGCCCGGCGTGCTGCCGCTCCTTTCCCATTACACCGGCGAGCGTCCGCTGTTCGACCTGCACAACGTCGAGGACGAGATCCTGAAAGCGCTGGCACGCCGCGTCGACCTGAAGAGCGGCGGCTATCTGATCATCGACCAGACCGAGGCGATGACCACCGTCGATGTGAATACGGGCGGCTTCGTCGGCGCACGCAATTTCGACGAAACCATCTTCAAGACCAATCTCGAAGCGGCGCAGTCGATCGCCCGCCAGCTGCGCCTGCGCAATCTCGGTGGCATCATCATCATCGATTTCATCGACATGGAAACGCTTGAGCACCGTGACGCCGTGCTCGAAGAGTTCAAGCGCTCGCTTGAACGCGACCACACCAAGATGACGGTCAACGGTTTTACCGCGCTGGGCCTTGTCGAAATGACGCGCAAGCGCACCCGCGAGTCGCTTGCCCACACGCTGTGCGAGCCCTGCCCCACGTGCGAAGGGCGCGGCGAGGTCAAAACGACGCGCACGGTGTGCTACGAAATCCTGCGCGAGCTACTACGCGAAGCGCGCCAGTACAATGCGCGCGAATTCCGCGTGCTCGCTGCGCCACATGTCATCGACCTGTTTCTCGACGAGGAATCGCAAGCCCTGGCGATGCTCTCCGACTTCATCGACAAAACGATTTCCCTGCACCCGGAAGCGAGCTACACGCAGGAACAGTACGACATCGTATTGCTGTGAATACCGAACTCGAAAACATCGACATCACCCCCGTGCGCGCCGTGGTCTTCGACATGGACGGACTGCTGCTCGACAGCGAGCGCATCGCCTACACCATCGGCCGCCAGGTGAGCCTCGATCTGGGCATTCCGTGGACGCATGAAATCGCGCTGCAGATGATCGGGCTCAATGCGCTGGACCACGAACCGCTGCTCAAAGACGCCTTCGGGCCGGACTATCCACTCGAAGCGCACCGCGCCGAATTCGGCCGGCGCTACGAGGCGGAAATTGCCGCGGGACGTTTTCCGCTCAAGGCCGGCGTACACGAACTGCTCGACGCGCTCGATGCGGCGGGCTTGCCGCGCGCCGTGGCCACCTCGACACGGCGCAGCCGTGCGCTACCCAAACTCGACGGCGTCGGCGTGCTGGCGCGTGTCGACGTGGTGGTCGCCGGCGATGACGTGACGCGCGGCAAGCCGGCGCCTGATATCTACTTCGCCGCCGCGCGCGCGCTGAAAATCGCCCCGCCACATTGCCTCGCGCTCGAAGATTCCAATGTCGGCGCGCGCGCCGCGCTCGCCGCGGGCATGACAGTGGTAATGGTGCCCGACCTGCTCGAACCTGCCGCCGATGTCACTGACGCCGGCGTTGCGGTGGCCCGCAGCCTGCTTGACATTGCCACCCGGTTCACGCGCAAATAAATGCTTGCTCGATCTTCGGTGCGTGTGACCCAATGAAAATAATCGGCATGCTCGACTCGCCCTTTGTGCGTCGCGTCGTCGTGTCCGCCAGGCTCATGAACCTGTCGGTCGATCACGAAGCCTTATCGGTGTTCAGCGACTTCGATCGTTTCAAGTCGATCAATCCGCTTGTCAAGGTACCGACACTGGTGTTCGAAGACGGCACGGTGATGGTCGACAGCACGCTTATCCTGCAGTATTTCGAGGGCCTATGCGCCTCGAACAGGCGGCTCACGCCGCTCGATCCCACGTTGCGCCAACGCAGCCTGCGGCTCACCGGATTTGCCCTTGCCGCCTGCGAAAAGGCCGTCCAGTTGTATTATGAAACCGACAAACGCCCCGAGGCGCTGCAATGGCATGCGTGGATCACACGCGCCCGCGGTCAGTTGAATGCCGCCTTTACCATGCTCGAAGCGAACGCCGGCAGCAAACGCTGGCTGTGCGATGACGACTGGCTGACGCACGCCGATGTGGCCAGCGCGGTCGCGTGGCGCTTTGCACACCACATGGTGCCGTCTGCCGTCGAGGGCCTGTCCTGTCCCCGGCTTGCCGAGCACGCCGCGGCGGCGGAGGCGTTGCCCGCCTTCCAGGCGGCCGACTTCTGATGCTTTTCTCATGATCGGTCGCCTCAGCGGCACGCTGCTGGAAAAGAACCCCCCGCAGATCCTGCTCGATGTCGGCGGCGTCGGCTATGAAATCGGCGTGCCGATGAGCACCTTCTACCAGCTGCCGGACACCGGCCAGCCGGTGACACTGCACACTCACCTGGCGGTGCGCGAAGACGGCCATTTTCTCTACGGCTTTGCCAGCGACGACGAACGCGCGGCTTTTCGACAGCTCATCAAGGTGTCCGGGATCGGTGCGCGCACCGCACTGGCGGTACTCTCCGGCCTGTCGGTCGACGACCTCGCGCAGGCCGTGGCGCTGCAGGAGACCGGCCGCATGGTGAAGATTCCGGGCATTGGACAGAAAACTGCCGAACGGCTGCTGCTCGAACTCAAGGGCAAGATCGGCAAGGCCTTGACCGAGGGCGCCGCGGCGCGCACGCCGAGCGCGTCGAATGCCGGGCTCGACGCGCGCAGCGACATCGTCAACGCGCTGCTCGCGCTCGGCTACAACGACCGCGAGGCGACGCGCGCAATGAAGGGCCTGGCGGCCGGCATCGACGTTTCCGCCGGCATACGCGAAGCCCTCAAGCAGCTCGCCAAGCCCTGATGAGCACGCCGCTTTCCGGTTTTCTGCGCAACATCCGTGTCGGCCCGCGCCTGCTCAAATGGGGCATCAGCCTGTGGCCGCCCTTCCTCGGTGCGGGCATCCGTGTCCGGCATATTTCGCCGAAGTTCGACGAGGTGGTGGTCGCGCTGCGCATGGGGTTGTTCAATCGCAACTACGTCGGCACCCATTTCGGTGGCTCGCTGTTCTCGATGACCGATCCGTTTTTCATGCTGATGATGATGCACCGTCTCGGCAAGGGCTACATCGTCTGGGACAAGTCTGCGTGCATCGACTTTCTGCACCCGGCCCGCGGCACGGTCACGGCGCGTTTCGTGCTCGACGACGCCGCGGTGGAGGCGGTTCGTGCCGCCACCGCGAAGGGTGAAAAACATTTGCCGACATACACCGTCGACGTCGTCGACGACGACGGCACGGTATGTGCGCGTGTCGACAAGACCCTCTACATCCGCAAGGCCCGGCCATCCGCTAAACTGCCCGAATGATCGAAACCGACAAGCTGGGCCCGGACACCGAGCGCCTGATCGCGCCGCAGGCCGCGGGCACGCAGGAAGAGGCCATCGAGCGCGCGCTGCGCCCCAAGCGCCTGGCTGATTATGTCGGCCAGGCGAAAATCCGCGAGCAACTCGAAATCTTCATCAGCGCCGCGCGTGGCCGCAAGGAGGCGCTCGACCATGTGCTGCTGTTCGGCCCGCCGGGCCTGGGCAAGACCACGCTGGCGCACATCGTCGCCGCCGAGATGGGCGTCAAT
>CBDULG010000073.1:0-12118 GCA_965367985.1 uncultured Rhodocyclaceae bacterium | reverse complement strand
CGTCTGACAAGGCGCGAGGAGGCCGCAGGAGCGGCCCCTGCAACGACGAGTAACGCAGCCAGGCGGCCCGCCAGTCGTGCAATCGGGCGCGTAGCGCGCTCACGCGACGCGCGACCGTGATAATCGGTAAAGAAGTTATAGTCCATAAGGCTTTTCCGTGACCGGCAAGCGGTCAACCGAGGTTTCCAGGATTACTCCGCTCCTGCGACCAGGCGGCCCTGTTGCAGCACCAGCCGGCGTGGACGGGTCTCGGCGAACAGCGCCGGGTCGTGGGTGCACACGATCACCGTGACGCCGACGGATTTGAACGACTGGAACAGCTCGGCGATCTCGTGCGCATAGTCGGCGTCGAGGTGGGCGGTGGGCTCGTCGGCGATCAGCACGGCGGGGCGGTTGGCGATCGCGCGCGCGATGGCGACGCGCTGCTGCTCGCCGCCCGACAGGCCGATCGGCATCTCATCGCCGCGTCCGGCGAGGCCGACCCGATCGAGCGCGGCGTCCACCCGGCGGCGGGCTTCGTGCGGCGCGGCGCCGGTGATCACCAGCGGCAGCACGACGTTGTCGAATACGCTTCGGTCATAGAGCAGGCGGTTGTCCTGCATCATCAGGCCGAGGCTGCGGCGCAGATAGGGGATTGCGTGGCGGGGCAGATGGCTGACATCCTGACCGTTGATCACGACGCGCCCCTGCGTCGGCCGCTCGAGCACCGGGATCATCTTGAGCAGCGTGCTCTTGCCCGCGCCCGAGTGGCCCGAAAGCACCACCAGCTCGCCGTGGCGCAACTCGAAGCTCACATCGGTGAGCGCCTCGTGACCGCCGGGGTAGCGTTTGGTAATGCCCTCGAAAACTATCATCCCGCGGGCGTGCTCGAGGCGGATTTGGCAAACAGCGCATCGGCATATTCCCGCGCATGGAAGGGACGCAGATCGTCAATGCCCTCGCCGACGCCGATGAAACGCAGCGGGCGCGGGTACTGGCGCGCGATGGCGGCCAGCACGCCGCCCTTGGCGGTGCCGTCGAGCTTGGTGACGACCAGGCCGGTGACGCCGATCGCCTTGTCGAAGGCCTTGACCTGGCCGAGCGCGTTCTGGCCGATGTTGGCGTCGAGCACGAGCAGCACTTCATGCGGTGCGCTGGCGTCCGCCTTGGCGATGACGCGGCGCACCTTGGCGATCTCTTCCATGAGGTGCAATTGGGTCGGCAGACGGCCGGCAGTGTCGGCGAGCACCACATCGACGCCGCGCGCGCGCGCCGCATTGACCGCGTCAAAGGCCACCGCAGCGGCGTCTCCGCCGGTCTGCGAGATGACGTCCACGCCATTGCGCTCGCCCCAGGTTTGCAACTGCTCGCGCGCCGCGGCGCGAAAGGTGTCGCCGGCGACCAGCATCACCTTTTTGCCCTGGCTCTGGTACCACTTGGCAAGCTTGCCGATGGAGGTCGTCTTGCCCGATCCGTTGATGCCCGCGACCATGATGATGAACGGCTTGTGCGTACTGACATCGAGCGGCGCTTCGAGCGGCGCGAGCAGCGTGGCGAGCTCGTCGGCGAGTGCGGCTTGCAGCTCATCGGCCGTTTCGAGCAGATCGCGTTTCCAGCGTTTGCGCAGCGCATTGACCAGGTGGGTGGAGGCCTCGATGCCGCAGTCGGCCATGATCAGCGTGCTTTCGAGTTCCTCGAGCAGGTCTTCGTCGATGGGCCGCAGCCCGAACATGCCGCCGAGCTGCTTGCGCGAGCGCGTCAGGCCGCGCTTGAGGCGTTCGCCCCAACTGAGCCGCTCGGCGGGCCGGGCGGCGGTCGGTGCCGAGACCGGCGGCGCTTCTGCGACCGGCGCGTCGATGGGCGTGGGTGCGCTCGCCTGATCTTCGCCGGGCGCTTCTTGGGTACGCTCGCCGGCTGTGGATTCGGCGCTGGCAGGCGGCACGCCGCCGGTGGGCGCCGGTACCGCTTCGTCCGCGGTGTCGGTCGCGCCTGAATCGGGTGATTCGGCCTTCCGCGGCGTATCCTCGGCGGGCGGCTTTTTCTTCAAGAAACCAAACATGGTGGCTGGGGTCTGAGCTGTGTCCGCCGGCGCCGGTTGGCCGCGGGTGCGGCGAACAGCTAAGATGGCCCGATCAAGGGCCGCCCGGCAAAAGGCGAATTTTATCAGATGCGAGATAGGGGCATGAGATTGTTCAAACAGCAGGAGGGTGTGCGCTGGCGCACCATGACGGGCGCATTGGTGCTTTGGCTCGGCGCCGGCTTGGCGAACGCGGCAGCGCAGAGCGCCGACACTTTCGAGACGCGCCTGGATAACGGTATGCGGGTGATTGTCAAGGAAGACCGGCGCGCGCCATCGGTGGTGCACATGGTGTGGTACGGCGCCGGTGCAATGGACGAGATCGACGGCACGTCGGGCGTCGCCCATGTGCTCGAACACATGATGTTCAAGGGCACCGAAACGGTCGGGCCGGGCGAGTTCAACAAGATCGTCGCCGGCGTGGGCGGACGTGACAACGCCTTCACCAGCCGCGACTACACCGCCTATTTTCAGCAGGTGCCGGCCAACCAGCTCGAACGCATGATGACGCTCGAAGCCGACCGCATGCGCAACCTCAAGCTCGACGACGAGGCCTTTGCCAAGGAAGTCGAGGTGGTCAAGGAGGAGCGCCGCTTGCGCACCGAAGACAAACCGCGCTCACTCGTTTATGAGGAGTTGTTCGCTGCGGCCTACCATGCGCACCCCTACCGCCGCCCGGTGATCGGCTGGATGAGCGATCTTGAAAACATGACGCCCGAGGATGCGCGCCAGTGGTATCGCGACTGGTACGAGCCGGCGAATGCGACACTGGTGGTGGTCGGCGATGTGGACCACACGGCGGTATTCGAGCACGCAGCGAAAACCTACGGGCAGATCAATGGCGATCAGACGCTGCCCGTGCGACGAAAAATCGAAGAGCCACCACAGCGCGGCGAGCGGCGTATCAAAGTGCGCGCACCGGCCGAACTGCCGTATATCGCGATGGCCTGGCAAGCGCCCACGCTGCGCGATCCGGCCAGCGAGCGCGACGTATACGCCTTGCAGGTGCTCGCCGGGGTGCTCGACGGCTATTCGGGGGCGCGGCTGTCGCGGCGCATCGTGCGCGACGCCCGGCTGGCCGTATCGGCGGGCGCGGGCTATGACGGCATCGGTCGCGGCCCCTCGTTGTTCTACATGGATGGCGCACCGGCCGAAGGCAAGACGGTGGCCGATGTCGAGGCCGCCTTGCGGGCCGAACTGGCGCGCATCCAGACCGACGGCGTCGCAGCCGACGAGCTTGCGCGCGTCAAAACGCAGGCCGTGGCCAGCCGGGTGTATAAGCGCGACTCGTTGATGGGGCAGGCGATGGAAATCGGCATGCTCGAATCCGTCGGGTTGTCATGGCGCGACGAGGCGACCATGCTCGAAGGCATACGCAGCGTGACCGCCGAGGAAGTACAGGCGGTTGCCCAGCAGTATTTTTCCGACGATCGGCTGACCATTGCCATTCTCGATCCGCTGCCCGTCAGCGCCGCCGAGCCGCGTCCCGCAATTGCTGTTCCCCACTGAGAGTTCTGCATGATTCAGCCTTTTGTTGATTTTCGCCGCGCCGCGCGGATCGCCGTCGCGACGGCGTTCGTTCTCGTCGGCTCCACGGCGCTTGCCGCCGTCGATATCCAGCAATGGACGACGCCCTCGGGCGCGCGGGTGTCGTTCGTCGAAACCCACGCCTTGCCGATCGTCGATGTCCAAGTGGATTTTGCAGCCGGCGATGCCTACGATCCGCCCGGCAAGGCCGGACTGGCCATGCTCACCGCCGGCATGCTCGATGGCGGCACGACGACGCGCGACGAAAACGCGCTGGCTGACCGGTTTGCCGATCTGGGCGCTCAGTTCAACTCGGCCGCCGACACCGACCGCGCTTCGGTGAGTTTGCGCACGTTGTCGTATGCCCAAGAGCGTGACGCGGCAATCGCTCTGTTCGGCGAAGTGCTGAGCGCACCGGCCTTCCCCGACACGGTGCTGGCGCGCGAGCGAAATCGCGCCATCTCCAAGCTCAAGGAAGCGCAAACGCAGCCCGCGTATCTCGTCGAGCGCAGTTTCAAAGAAGCGATCTTCGGTGAGCACCCGTATGGCAGATCGGCGAGCGAGGAGAGTCTGGGCGGAATCACGCGCGACGATGTTGCAGCCTTTCACGCCCAGCGCTATGTCGCCGCCGCCGCGCATGTGAGTCTGGTCGGAGATTTGACGCGCGCCCAGGCAGAGCAGTTCGCCGAACAGATCGTCAGCGGGTTGCCGCGCGGCGAGGCGCCCGCGCCCCTGCCCGCGCCGGCGCTGCCTGCCGGACGCGAAATTCATGTCGAACATCCCGCGGCCCAGTCGCACATCATGATCGGCATGCCGGGCATGCGCCGCGACGATCCGGATTACTACGCGCTGGTGACCGGCAACTACGTCCTGGGCGGCGGCGGATTTGTTTCGCGCCTGATGAAGGAAGTGCGCGAGCAACGCGGCTACGCCTACAGTATCTACAGCTATTTCGAACCGCAGAAAGTCGCCGGGCCTTTCCGCATCGGCCTGCAAACGCGCGGACAGCAGGCGGAGGATGCGATCGCGGTGGTGCGCGAGACGCTGCAACGTTTCATCGACGACGGGCCGACACAGGAAGAACTCGAAGCGGCGCAGAGCAACATCGTCAATGGCTTTGGTTTGCGCATCGACGCAAACGCCAAGCTGCTGGGCTATGTGGCGGTGATTGGCTACTATGGCCTGCCGGCGGACTGGCTCGAAATCTACCCAAAGTCGGTGTCGGAACTCACGGCGGAGCAGGTGCGCGACGCCTTCAAGCGGCGCGTCCTGCCGGAGCACCTAGTGACCGTGACCGTCGGCGGTAACGGCGACGCGTCGCCGGAGAAGAGCGCCGCGCGTTGAGCCGGATTCGCATCACCGGTGGACAGTGGCGTTCGCGCCTGCTGCCGGTGGCGAAGGTACCGGGTCTGCGGCCCACGCCGGATCGCGTGCGCGAGACATTGTTCAACTGGCTTGGGCAGGATCTGACCGGCTGGCGTTGCCTCGACCTGTTTGCCGGCAGTGGCGCAATCGGTCTCGAGGCCGCGTCGCGCGGCGCGCAGGCGGTGACGCTGGTCGACAGCAGCCCGCGCGTTTGCGCCGTGCTCGAACAGCAAATCGCCGCGCTGGGCGCAACACAGGTAGAGTTGTTGCGCCGCGATGCGCTAAAATTCGCGGCCACCGTCACAAAAAATTACGATCTCGTGGTGCTCGATCCGCCATACGATCAGGGCTGGATGGCGCGACTCGCGCCTTTCATGGAACGGCTGGTCGCGCCTGAAGGCTGCTTGTATGTCGAGGCGGAATCCCCGGTCGCGGCGATGGGGCCTTTTCGTGCCGAGCGCGAAGTGCGAGCGGGGCAGGTTTGCTATCAGTTGATGCGGAGAGCGCACACATGACGGACGGCATGGTGATTTATCCGGGGACCTTCGACCCGATGACGCGGGGGCACGAGGATCTGATCCGGCGTGCTGCCTTGTTGTACCCCAAGGTCGTGGTGGCGATCGCTGCCAGCCACGGCAAGGCACCCATTTTCTCGCTCGACGAGCGTGTGGACATTGCCCGCGAACTGCTAGCCGGTTACGACAACGTCGAGGTCAGCGGATTTTCCGGGCTGTTGATGGATTTCGTGCAAACGCGTAGCGCCCGTATCATTTTGCGCGGCTTGCGTGCGGTGTCGGACTTCGAGTACGAATTTCAGATGGCCGGGATGAACCGCAAGTTGTTTCCGGATGTCGAAACGGTATTTCTGACGCCAGACGAAGAGTACATGTTCATCTCCGCAACGATCGTGCGCGAGATCGCGCGCTTCGGTGGCGATGTCGGGCAGTTTGTCCATCCTTCCGTGCATCAACGGCTGCGGAAGAAACTGGATGCAAAGCAATAGGTGAGGATTGAGTCATGGCCCTGATGATTACCGACGAGTGCATCAATTGCGACGTGTGCGAGCCGGAATGCCCCAACAACGCCATTTACCAGGGTGAAGAGATCTACGAGATCGATCCGGACAAATGTACCGAATGCGTCGGCCACTTCGACGAGCCGCAATGCCAGCAGGTCTGCCCGGTGGACTGTATCCCGCTCGATCCCGACAGGCCGGAAACCCAAGATCAACTCATGGAAAAATTCGTCCAACTGACGAAGAGTTGACGGGGCGCGACGCGGCGGCAAAAAAAAGGCGGGGCACGCAGCCTCGCCTTTTTTCTCGTGCGCGCCAGGGGCCTATGCGGCCGCGGCCGCCGCCTCGTTGAGGGGCGCTTCGCCCAGCGCGTCGCGAACATCCTGCGCGGCCCGCGCCAGTTCCGCCCGCTGAGCAAGCAGGTCGGTTTCCTGTTGCTGCAGTTCCACGATGCGATCCTCAAGCGTGTCGGTGGCTTGATGAATGCGCTTGACGCTCTCGAGCCGGCGGCGCAGCTGCAACTGATACTCGCGCACCTGCGTTTCGAGCGGCGACATCACGGCGCGCAGCCAGTGTTCGACATCCCGGTTCGCCACCTCGAAGGTGCGCCGTGCCTGAACAGCGACCGTTTCGAAAAATCGTTGGGTCAGGGTGTGCTTTTCGGTGGTGATCAGCGTGAGTGTGTTGTTCAGCTGCTGGTCGAAAGCCTTCTGCAACTGGTCAATTTCGCGTTCGTAGCGGAGTGTAGAAAAGCTTGCCGGCGGCGCCAGGCGCAAACCGTGTTCGACCGTGAAGCGCTTGTGCATGGCGTTGAGCATGCCCGCGATCTCGTCCGCCTCGCTCGCCGATCTACGCAGATTGCTGCGCAGGTGAGCGAAGAAATTGTTCATTGCGCCGCGCAGGCCGCGTGAAAACTTGGATTCGAGCATCGCCTCGCGTGTGCGCCGCGTCTCGTCGCGCAGCGCGTCCAACCCGAGGTGCTTGAGCAGCGTGTTGGTCTGGTTGGTAAATACGCTGCGCACCGCATAAAACTTTTTCAGGCCGGCCTCGAACTCGTCTTTCTCCGAGCGCACCTTGCGCATCATGTATTCGATGACGTTCTGGTTCTTTCCGCGCAGCTCGGTGAGTTCCTTGAGCTGCTCGCGGACGCCTTTGAGGCGCGATGCGAACAGCTCGTCGGCGTGCGCGACGAGATCGTCGGTTTCGGCCAGCGTCGACATACGCACGATGTGCTGCTTCGCTGGTAACAGTTGCTCCGACAAAGCAGTTTCGAGCGCATTGATGCGGCTGCGCTCGAGCAGCGCGGGGTCATTCTGGATGCGTGCCAGCAGCGCTTTCTGCGCTGAAATCGGAAATACGCGATCGGCCGGTAACTGGAGGCTGCGTGCCACCGACGTCACCTGGCGCTCGAGTTCGTCGCGGATTCGCGCTTCGTCGCGCAGGCCATCCCACAGGCTGTCGATCTTGTTGAGCACCGCCAGGCGGCCCTCGCGGCGCTGGCCGGCATTGACGTAGTCGCGCCACACCGTGAGATCGCTCTGCGTGACCCCGGTATCGGCGCCAAGGATAAACAGCACCGCATGCGCGTTGGGCAGCAGCGATAGCGTCAGTTCGGGCTCCGCGCCGATCGCATTAAGGCCGGGCGTGTCGAGAACGACAAGGCCTTGCTCAAGTAGGGGGTGCCGGAAGTGGATGATTGCATGGCGCCAGCGCGGCACGTCGACCATGCCGTCGTCGTCGGGCTGCAGGCCATTCTCGCCCTTGGCGTCGATCACGAAACCCAGCGCTTCGGCACGTTCGCTGCTGACACGCTTTGTCTCGCTGACCCGCGACATGGTTGTCTGCAAGGCTTCCGTGGAATCGACGTCCAGCGGGAAACTCGACCACATGTCGGTGAAGCGTTTAATCTCGCTCACCGTCATCGATTCTTCGCGTGACTCAATCGGCAACAGGCGCATTTGCGGCGTATCGCCCTCGGACCAAAGCAATTCGGTCGGGCACATCGTCGTGCGGCCCGTGCTCGAGGGCAGGACGCGATTGCCGTAGTCGGCAAAAAACAAGGCGTTGATGAGTTCCGACTTGCCGCGCGAGAATTCCGCGACGAAGGCAATCGTCAGCTTGTCGTCCTTGAGCCGGTCAAGCACATACTGCAGGCGCAGGTCGCCTTGCGCGTCGCCGATTTCGTTCTGTGTCAGCCATCGCCGCAGCCGGCTGACGGCGTGACTGGTTTCGGCGCGCCAGCGCCCATATTCGGAGAAGTGATCGATCAGTGCCATTTCTTACCTCGTCAGCGCCAAGGGCGGCGCCGGGTCGAGTTGAGTCCCAACGTATCAGGATAGCGGGGACGCGCCGCCCTGCAAACCGTTCGGTGCGTCCAGCTTGCCGGCGGCGGCCGGTGAGCGACGAACGGGCGGCGAATTCGCTCGAGGGCCCGATCTCGCTTGACTACTCGCAATCCGAGACAGACTCTAACGCCGCTGGCAGCGCGTGCAGTAGAACGTCGAGCGTTGAGCGATGGTCGTGCAGACGATGGGCCGCGCACAAATGCGACAGGGCTCGCCGCTGCGCCCGTAGACGAAATAGTTCTGCTGGAAGTATCCGGGTGCGCCGTCGCTACCGACGAAGTCGCGCAGGCTGCTGCCGCCTGCGGCGATCGCTTCGCGCAGCGTATCGCGCAGCGCGTCAACCAGTCGCGCACAGCGTCGCGGGCCCAGCCGGCCGGCAGGAGTCAACGGATGGAGGCGGGCGCGGAACAGGCCTTCCGAGGCATAGATATTGCCGATGCCGACGATGCGCCGGCCGTTCATGAGAAACGTCTTGATCGGCGTACGCGAACCGCGCGTGGCGCGATACAGCCAGGCGCCGTCGAAGGCGTCGGACAGGGGTTCGATACCGAGGCGCGCCAGCATGGGCGGGGCGGTCGCGTCGGCGTCCAGCCATAGCACCAGGCCGAAGCGGCGTGGATCGCGCAGGCGCAATGTGCTGGCACCGAAATGCAGGTCGATATGGTCGTGCGGCTGCGGCGGGCTGTCGCTCGGAACGATGCGCAGGCTACCCGACATGCCCAGATGCACGAGGACCTGACCGTTGTCGAATTCGAGCAGCAGGTATTTGGCGCGCCGCGTGACACCGCGCAGGATGCGGCCTTGAATGCAGGTCGCCAGGTCGGCCGGAACGATCTGGCGCAAGCGGCCGTTGCGGATCGTCGCGCCGCTGGCCTGCGCGCCGACAAGATGCGGCGCAATGCCGCGTGCGGTGGTCTCGACTTCGGGCAGTTCGGGCATAAGCCGGCGGCGCAGACAAAGGGCCTTAGTGTATCGTGCGCCATTCGGTTGGCGCCGCCGAACCGATCCGGCAAAATGCAATCAAACTACCTCATGCTGCATTGCGCCCTGCCGTGCAGCGAGCGGCGGCGGGTGTCACGGCGAGGGTAAACTCGCGACTCATTGGATCGAAATAATGGCTTTTTTTTCTCACTCTCGGCGGCACCTGGTCGCGCTGGCGGTGTTTGTCGTGCTCGGCGCAGGCGCCCCTGCTTTCAGCGCCGAGGGCGACGACGTTTCGACGCCGGCGGCGCAAGACGTTCCGACGGCGCAACTGCTCTATGATGTGATGCTGGCGGAGATTGCAGTTGCGCGAGGCCGTCTCGACGTGGCCGTGCCGATTTATCTTCGTTTGCTGCGCACCACGAGTGAAGTGAGCGTCGCCCAGCGCGCAACCGAAGTGGCGTTGTTCGCGCGGCGCATGGACGCAGCGCAAGCGGCAGCGCGTGTCTGGGCGCAGCTCGACCCCGAATCGCAGGATGCGCAGCGCGTGCTGTCGGGCACGCTGGCAGGGGCCACGCTAACGATCGACCAGATCGAGACGCGCCTCACCGAAACCCTTGCCGGCGCGGGCGCGCGCTTGCCCGGCGCACTGCTTGGCCTCAATCGCATACTGGGCGGCGTCGCCGACAAGGCCGCGGCGCAGGCATTGGTCGATCGCGTCACCGAACCGTATCTGGATTTTGCCGAGGCGCGTTTTGCACGTGCCCACGCCGCGTATGCAGCGCGCGACGAAGTGGGCAGCCTGTCGGAACTTGATGAAGCGCTGATCCGCCGTCCAGACTGGTCGCAGGCGGTGCTGCTCAAGGCGCAGATATTGCAGGGAAAAGATCCGGATTCAGCGCTCGATGCGCTGGAAACCTTTCTCGCCGCGCATCCGGGTAGTACCGATGTGCAGCGCGGATATGGACGCGCACTGATCGGCGCAAAGCGCTACCCAGCGGCGCGCACCGCGTTTGAAGCCGTGTTGCTCGAAGAGCCGGAAGATCAGACGTCGCGCTACACGGCCGCTATGATCGCGCTCGAACAGAAAGATTTTGGCGCCGCGAAGCGGCACCTGCTGACGCTCAAGAGTGACGGCTATCCCGACGCCGATGCCCTCGCCATCGGACTCGGCCAGGTTGCGGAGGCCGAGGGTAATAGCCGCGCGGCGATCCGCTATTACGAGCAGGTAAGCGAATCGCCCCGCCGGGAACAGGCGCAAATTCAGATCGCGCGCGTGCTGGCCGCGCGCGGCGACCTTAAAGCCGCCACCAAGCGCCTTCGTTCGCTCGGCGATACGCCCGAAACGCGCGCCAATTACTTTCTTGTCGAATCGCAGTTGCTGCGCGAGGCGGGTCGCTTGCAGGACGCGCTGATCTCCGCCGACAAGGGCCTGCGACTGATGCCGGACGATCCCGATCTGCTCTATGAATCGGCAATGCTGGCCGAGCGCATGGGGCGGCTTGAAGCCATGGAGGGCCGGCTGCGCAAGCTGATAGCGCTGCACCCCGATTACGCGCACGCGTACAACGCGCTGGGCTACTCGATGGCGGACCGTAGCGAGCGCCTCGACGAGGCCGAGGCGCTGATCCGCAAGGCGGTCGAACTCAAGCCGGACGACCCGTTCATCATGGACAGTCTGGGCTGGGTGCGCTTCCGCCGCGGTGCGCTCGACGAGGCGCGCGAAATATTGAGCAAAGCCTATTCATTGCGGGCAGATCCCGAAATCGCCGCGCATCTCGGGGAGGTGCTTTGGAAGACGGGCGATTCGACCGGTGCGCGCGAGATTTGGCAGGGTGCCGCGGGTGAGCATCCTGACAATGCATTGCTAACGTCGACGATGCGGCGATTCGGCTTGTGATGCGGCTTGCGCTCGCCGTTTTGCTGGTCGCGATCGCCACCGGCTGTGCCACAACGCCGCCCGTGCTGGCCCCCGCGGACACAGCCGTGTTTCGTCCGGTGCTGTCGCAATTTCACGTCCGCGGCAGATTGGCGGCGCGCAATGGTGAAGAGGCAGTGAGCGGACGGTTCGCCTGGCAGCATGCGCCAGGCTTCGATCGCTGGGATTTCTTCTCGCCGCTGGGCCAGCGCGTCGCACGGCTCGACAATCACAACGGCAGTGCCACCTTGTTGCTTGCCGACGGCAAGTCCTTTGTCGATACGATCGACCCGCTATTGGCGCGCATGTTCGGCGTCTCGGTGCCGGTCGAGGCCATGCCGCGCTGGCTCCAGGGCGGTGTTGTGGCGCCGCAAGACGTTCGCGAAACGGATGCGCTGGGGCGGCCGGTGCACGTGGTCGATCGCGGCTGGACGGTGCGTTATCCCGCCTATGCCGGTGACACGCCGGGGGCGCCGCCACGCTCGATCGAAGTGACGCGCGGCGACGCGCGACTGCGCCTGATTATCGACGAGTGGCTATGATCCTGAAAACGGCACTTGCCCGCCTTTCGCTCGTCGCAAGTTATTGTGTGTATTGCCCCGTTTTCGCTGATGCGGTTTGAAGTACGCCCGTGTAAATCCCCGCGGTCTTCATGCCTCGCGCGCCTGCAGATGGATCCGCCAGCATGACGGCGTCAGCGGTCGACTGCCTGGCGCCGGCAAAGCTTAATCTTTTCCTGCATGTTACAGGCCGCTGTGCCAATGGCTATCACAGCCTGCAAAGTGCGTTCCAGCTGCTCGATTGGGGTGACCGCCTGACGTTTCGCGTGCGGGATGATGGGCTCATCGTGCGCACCAACGAAGTTGCCGGCGTGCCACAAGAGAGTGATCTGGCGGTGCGTGCGGCGCGTCGGCTGCAGGCTTGGGCGGGTGTCGGGCTGGGCGCGGATATCACGGTCGGGAAAGTGCTGC